>JBAWXO010000084.1:0-7320 GCA_037144035.1 Kiritimatiellales bacterium | reverse complement strand
TTCAGCAAACGCTTCCTAAGCGGCGAATATAACAAAACCTAACTGAAAGTGGTATAATTCTGTCTGCAAATTTTCAAATATCGGAATTACCGGATTGTCCCTTTCATCTTTTTGCCTGCGAATTTTTTTCATAAAAAACCGTTGACAGAATTTGATGATTTTGGAATCATGCCAAATGTTATCACTAAACAAGGGTATTGATTGATTGCAAGGAAACAGCAGGGTGAAATGAGAAATATTGGAACAAAGTCAGCGCTGAACCGCAACGCAGCCATGTGTATGTGCCTGTGTACCTGTGCCCGTCCGGGAGGAGGCGCAATGCGGATCTGGTGATCGTTCCAACAGATAAAAACAGCATAGCCCGCCTTCCGAAGTACGGAAGGCGGGTTTTTTCTTTTTGGGGCAGGAGTCCCAAAAAACAAGGGGTGATTTGGAATCACCAGGTAAAGGGAAGATTGGGAAACAAAAATAGGAAAGGGAAAGTAGAGATGAAAAATAGAAATACATGGAATGGCGTAGTTGCGGCCTTAGTGGCTGCACTTTCACTGGTATACAGTGCACAGGGCGGAGTCCCTCTCAACAGCTTGCAGGGTAACGGCGGTGTGGCCTTTAACCCGCTGGCTTATCTGGCAGGGCAGAATCAGGACACTGCGGCAAGCAACTCGTGGGATAGTGTGCTCAGTAAACCCCAATTCGGGGCGTGGTACGTCAGCTTAGGAAGTGTAAACGTTGACTGGACGGCGATCGGTGCCGCAGAGACGTTCTTCAACCGGCTTGAAGTCTCGTATGGGTATGAAACGATTGCGCAGGATGGTCAAGATACCATCCACAAAGACAATGTAGGCGCTAAGCTGTTACTGATTCCCGAGAATGCCGGGAATAACGCCTGGGTTCCGGCGGTATCGGCGGGTACGCTTTACAAGTCGACCGACTACAGCCCGGCTGCTAATGATGCCGCCTTCGATTACTATGTAGTGGCGACTAAGCTGATCACGCAACTGCCTCGGCCTGTGCTGATTTCAGGCGGTGTTCTGTCCACCAAGGAACAGGTGACTGGCGTGTTTGGTTTCAACGATCAGCGGGATCTTACGCTGTTCGGTAACATAGACATCCTACCGACGTCTTATCTGGCACTGGGTCTTGAGTACAAGCAGGGCGCTCAGTTCGACACCTTCAAAAACGCTGACTACTGGGATGCGCACGTCGCCTGGTTCGTTAATAAGAACCTGACGCTGGTCGCAGCCTATGTCAACGCCGGTGATGAAACATCCAAGACAGAAACCGGACTGGGGGATGGATTGGTCTTGAGCGCGCAGTACGCGTTCTAATTCCGACCCGAATGAAAAGGCAGTGGATATGAGCCATCAACACACAGACCAGACAGAACGCTCCGGGCTGAAAGCCTTTCTGGACGTTCTGTTTGGTCGCCAGAAACAACCGGAACATCAGCAGCAGGATCACGAGAAAAAAGGAGAAGAGAAAGTGTCTACAAAAGGAATCAATACATTGGCATTGCACGCCGGTCAGCAACCTGACCCGACGACCGGATCCCGCGCGGTTCCGATCTATCAGACAACGTCCTACGTGTTTAAAAGCACGGAGCACGCGGCAAACCTGTTCGCACTGAAAGAGTTCGGCAACATCTACACGCGTTTGATGAATCCGACGACGGATGTCTTCGAACAGCGCGTTGCCGCGCTGGAAGGCGGAACCGGTGCGTTGGGTGTGGCGTCAGGACAGGCGGCGATTTCATATGCGCTGCTGGCCATCACACGGCTGGGCGACGAAATCGTAGCGGCGAACAACCTGTACGGCGGGACCTATCAGCTGTTTCACCACACGTTTCCGAAGCTCGGGCGTACGGTGAAATTCGTGGACTCGCGCGACCCGGAGGCGTTTCGCAAAGCGATTACGTCGAAGACGCGCGCCGTCTACGTCGAAACGATCGGCAACCCGAAACTGGACGTACCGGATTTCGAAGCGATTTCAAAAATCGCGCACGAAAACGGCATTCCGCTGGTGGTGGATAACACGGTCGGCGTTGGCCTGATTCGTCCTATCGAACACGGGGCGGATATTCTGGCGACATCCGCAACCAAGTACATCGGCGGTCACGGCACGTCGATCGGCGGCGTGATCGTAGATTCGGGCCGGTTCAAGTGGAACAATGGAAAGTTCCCGGAATTCACGGAACCGGATCCGAGCTATCACGGGCTGGTGTACTGGGATGCGCTGAGCAACGTGCCGGGACTCGGCAACGTGGCGTTCATTCTCAAAATACGCGTAACGTTGCTGCGGGATCTCGGTGCCGCGTTGAGTCCGTTCAATGCCCATCAGTTCCTGCTGGGTCTGGAAACATTGCCGCTCAGACAGAAGCAGCACTCGGCCAACGCGCTGGAAATCGCCCGGTGGCTCAGGAAGCATCCGCTGGTGGCGTGGGTGACGTATGCCGGATTGGAAGATGATCCCGGCCACAAGGTCGCCTCGAAATACCTCAAAAAAGGTTACGGCGGACTGGTCGGCTTCGGCATCAAGGGCGGGTTGGAGGCGGGCAGAAAATTCATCAACTCGGCGAAACTGTTGTCGCATGTGGCGAACATCGGCGACTCCAAGAGTCTGGTGATTCATCCGGCTTCCACCACGCATCAGCAGCTTACACCTGCGGAACAGCGGGAAACTGGAGTAACGGAAGATTATATCCGGCTCTCCATCGGGCTGGAAGATGTCGAAGACATCAAAGCGGACATTGATCAGGCGCTGAAACAAACCGTTGCCTAACGGCGGCGGAACAGCGGCTTTATGGAGCCCGGAGAGGAGAGGAAAATCTATGCAGACTTACAATCTGACAGTTGCCGACCCTCACGGGCTCCACCTTCGGGTGGCCGCGAAAATAGTCAATCTGGTTAAACAAAACAGAACCAAAGTCCGTTTGTTCGGAGCAGACAACCGGCAGGCGGATGGCGGCTCAATTCTGGCGCTGCTTACGCTGAATGCCCAGCAAGGGAATTCCATTCGGGTCGAAGTCGATGGCGCAGATGAATCTCGAGTGGCCGCCCGGCTTTCTGAAATTTTCAGCGACGGCGGTGGAATATAGGCAGGGCGGAATACGACATAAGAATATGTCCCAGTACAAAAATATTTTACAGGTTACCGGGCGGACGCCGCTGATCCGGCTGAACCGCATCACGGCAGACATTACCTCACCGATCTACGTGAAAGCCGAGATGCTGAATCCCGGCGGTAGCGTGAAGGATCGTGTCGGCTTGGCAATGATCGAAGCCGCTGAACGGGAAGGGCGGCTGAAACTCGGCGGAACAATTGTCGAGGCTACCGCCGGAAACACCGGTGTCGGACTTGCGCTTGCGGCGGCAGTGAAAGGCTACCGCATGATTGCCGTTATGCCCGATAAAATGAGCGAAGACAAAGTCAGTCTGCTCAAGGCCTACGGTGCTGAAGTGGTTATCACGGCTACCAACGTGCCGCCGGATTCGCCGGAAAGTTATAACGGCGTGGCCGACCGGCTCGCCAGTGAAATTCCCGGCGCATGGCGTCCGAATCAGTTCGCCAACCCGCACAACCCGTTGATTCATTATCTGACCACCGGACCAGAGATATGGGAAGACTCAAGCGGGCAGGTTGACGTATTCGTCGCGGGCATGGGAACCGGCGGAACCATCTCCGGTACGGCGAAATATCTGAAAGAGAAAAATCCGAATGTAACTATCGTTGGCGCGGATCCGGAAGGTTCGATTCTTTCCGGCGACAGCCCTCGTTCCTACAAGGTTGAGGGAATCGGCGAGGACTTTATTCCGCGCACCTTCAACCGGCAGGTGGTGGACGAGATGATCCGGGTTAGCGACAAAGATTCTTTTAATACCGCCCGCCGTTTGGCGCGCGAAGAGGGAATTTTAGCCGGCGGATCGTCCGGCACGGCGCTGGCCGCCGCGCTCAAGTATGCACAGCGGCTGACACGTCCGAAAAATATTGTTGTCCTGCTTCCAGACACAGGCCGCAACTACCTCAGCAAAATTTTTTCCGACCATTGGATGCAGGAGAACGGTTTCTGGGAAGATCGTACACGTCAGGCTTTAACCGTCGATGACATCCTGACCGGGAAAACGCAATGGCCGTCGCTGATCTCCATCGGACCGCGGGACAAACTCAGCAGTGCGATCACGTTGATGGAAACACACAACATCTCCCAGCTTCCGGTGGTGGATGGCGGCAAAGTGGTCGGCAGTCTCAATGAGTCTTCGATTATGAAAGTCCTGCACGACGGACTGGATGTTTCCAATCAGGAGATCGCAGTGGTGATGGCTAAGCCGATGCCGAGTCTTGACGGGCGAACCGATGCTTCCGAAGCGTACCGCCTGCTGCTGGCCGGCGCTCCCGGCGTTATTGTAACGCGGGGACAGGAGGAAGCTGGCGTCGGGCTTATCACTCGATCAGACATTATTTCTGCATGGAACCGGTGCCGAACAAGACCATCCGAAACAGAGATCGCTACGGCATGGAGTCGGCGTCGGGTGCGGGCTGTGGAGGCAAAAGGGGTAACCACATGAAATTTGAAACACGGGCTATTCATGAGGGACAGGTACCTGACTTGATCACCGGCGCGGTGACAGTCCCAGTGTATCAGACCTCAACGTACGAACAAAATTCCATCGGAAATCCGCGTGGATTTGAATATTCGCGAACTGGCAATCCGACGCGGCAGGCGCTGGAAGAAGCGCTGGCTTCACTGGAAGGCGGAACGCATGGACTCGCTTTTGCATCCGGCGTGGCCGCCTCAACAGCGGTTCTTCAGCTTCTTAAACCGGGCGACCACGTGGTCGCCGGGGACGACATTTACGGCGGCACCTACCGCCTGCTTGAAAAAGTTTACCGGCCTTGGGGTCTGAACATTGATTATGCCGACGTGCGTAATCCAGCCGCTTTTGCCGCCGCGATCCGACCGGAAACCCGGCTGATTTGGATCGAAACGCCGACCAATCCTTTGTTAAAAATCGCAGATATCGCCGCTCTGGCCGCTGTAGCGAATCAGGCCGGTGCGCTGTTGGTGGTGGATAATACTTTCGCCAGCCCCTGGTTCCAGCGTCCGCTGGAACTTGGCGCGCACATCGTTGTTCACAGCACCACCAAATATTTGGGCGGGCACAGCGACGTCATCGGCGGCGCAGTGATTACCAACCTCGATGAAGAATTCAAGCGGCTGAAATTCTATCAGAACGCTGCGGGCGCAGTACCCGGCCCGTGGGACAGCTGGCTGATTCTGCGCGGACTGAAAACGCTGGCGGTTCGTATGCGTGAACACGAACGCAATGCTTTGCATCTGGCCCGGTTTCTGGAAAGTCATCCGGCAATTGAACAGGTTTTCTATCCCGGTTTGCCGAGCCATCCACAACATGAACTGGCAGCCCGGCAGATGTCCGGATTCAGCGGAATGATCAGTCTGGAGCTGAAGAGCGGCTTCGCGGAGGTCGAGCGGGTGGTTGCGCGGCTGAAGCTTTTTACTCTGGGTGAAAGTCTCGGCGGCGTGGAATCGCTGGTCTGCTATCCGCCGCGTATGACTCATGCAGCTTTTCCGCTGGCGGAACGCCGACGCCGCGGAATCAACGACAACCTTCTCCGTCTGTCCGTCGGCATCGAAAACGTGACAGACCTGGAAGAGGATTTGCGCCGGGCGCTGTCGCCGGATGCGCGGACAGAATAACACCGAGAAGAAAAATTTAATTATTAACAGTAGAGAAACGGAGAGATAAAATGAGTCGCATATATGCAGATAATCCGGAATCCATCGGCAACACGCCGCTGGTCAAACTGAACCGCCTGACGGCCGGGTCGAAAGCCACAGTCTTGGCTAAAATTGAAGGCCGAAATCCGGCGTACTCCGTCAAATGCCGTGTCGGCGCTGCCATGATCTGGGATGCGGAAAAGAAAGGTCTGTTGAAGCCGGGGGTTGAAATCATCGAACCGACCAGCGGTAACACCGGTATTGCTCTGGCTTATGTCGCGGCGGCGCGCGGGTACAAGCTGACGCTGACCATGCCGGAAACAATGAGCGTCGAGCGTCGCCGGGTACTCAAGGCCTTCGGCGCGCATCTTATTCTGACGCCCGGAGCGGAAGGGATGTCTGGCGCCGTTAAACGGGCCGAGGAAATCGCCGCATCAGATCCGGCGCGGTATTTTCTTCCGCAGCAGTTTAAAAATCCGGCCAATCCTGCCATCCACGAACAGACGACCGGGCCGGAAATCTGGGAGGCCACAAACGGACAGATTGATGTTCTGGTTTCCGGTGTCGGCACCGGCGGAACCATTACGGGCGTGTCGCGCTATATCAAAAAAACCAAACGGAAAAAGATCCTTTCCGTGGCGGTGGAGCCGAAAGAAAGCCCGGTGATCTCGCAAAAACTCGCCGGTCAGGAACTGAAGCCCGCGCCGCACAAGATACAGGGAATCGGTGCCGGATTTATTCCGGACACGCTGGATCTGTCGGTCGTGGATCGTGTTGAACAGGTGGACAGCGCTGAAGCGGTCGACTATGCGCGGCACCTTGCCCGGGAAGAAGGTCTGCTCGTCGGTATCTCCAGCGGCGCGGCTGTAGCAGCAGCATTGCGGCTTGCACACCAGGACGAGTTTGCGGGGAAGACCATCGTGGTGGTTTTGCCGGATGCGGGCGAACGATACCTGTCCACCGTGCTCTTCGAAGGAATCGAATGAAATGTCCCCGTTCGCCGAACTCATTGAGAAAGGTGTGCTCTGCCCTCGCGCGGCAAGGTTGCGAGTGCTCTATGTCTGCACCGGAAATTCCTGCCGGAGTCAGATGGCAGAAGGCTGGACACGCGCCTTGCTGGGTCGCCTGATTGAGCCGTATTCAGCGGGAGTTGACCTGCATCAGCTCGATCCTGCCGCCGTAGCGGTAATGGCGGAAGCAGGCGTGGACATTTCTCAGCATAGACCCGTATCGCTCGATGATCTGCGGCTGGACAGTTTTGATTGCATCGTCACGCTCAGCGAGCGGGCGTGGGCCGGGGTCGCGTTGTTTGGATATTCCTGCAGAACCATTCATCAAAGCTTTGCGGCATCACCCAAAACGGGAGCCTCCGAACCGCTTGAATATTATCGCCGTGTGCGTGACGACATCAGGAAATTCGTTTTCGATGTCTACACCCGGCTAATCAATGAGCGGCGGTAAATAATCCCGGATGGGTTCACTTCGCCTTCTGGGCTTTTTTCCACGCTTCAAATTCGTCCAGTGTGCCGCGATAGTCGGTGACGCCGTTTTTTGTGACTTCGAGAATCCGGGTGGCCAGTGTCGCA
>JBAWXO010000083.1:0-7327 GCA_037144035.1 Kiritimatiellales bacterium | reverse complement strand
ATCCGCGTTGAATGCGACGGCAAACTGCTCACCGGCCGCGATGTCGCCGTCGCCGCCCTGCTCGGTGCCGAGGAATTCGGTTTCTCGACCGGCCCGTTGATCACGCTCGGTTGTATCATGATGCGCGTCTGCCACATGAACACCTGCCCCGTCGGCGTGGCCACGCAGGATCCTGAACTGCGTAAAAAATTCTGCGGCCGCCCGGAATATGTCATCAACTTTTTCCGCTTCGTCGCCGAGGAGCTGCGCCAGATCATGGCCGAACTCGGGTTCCGCACGATCGACGAAATGGTCGGCCACCGCGAACTGCTCGATGTCCGCGAAGCGGTGGAAAACTGGAAAGCCAAAGGTCTCGATTTCTCGAAGATCCTTTATCAGCCCGCCACAGACCCCTCGACCCCGCTGCGCTGCACCGAAAAACAAAGCGACGATCTGGCCGACTCGTTCGACCATGAACTGATCCGGCAGGCGAAACCCGCGCTGGAGCGCGGCGAACGGGTGGTCATTCATGCGCAGATCCGCAACATCCACCGCACCGTCGGCGCTATGCTCAGTCATGAAATTTCCAAACGCTACGGCGAACGCGGACTGCCCGACGACCGGATCACCGTGCATGCGACCGGCTCGGCCGGACAAAGCTTCGGCGGATTCAGCGCCAAGGGCATCACCTTCCGCGTCACCGGCGATGCCAACGACTATTTCGGCAAAGGACTCTCCGGCGCGAAACTCATCATCCGCCCGCCGGAAGACGCCACCTTTATCGCGGAGGAAAACATTCTCATCGGTAACGTCGCCTTCTACGGCGCGACACGCGGCGAAGCCTACATCCGCGGTCTGGCCGGCGAACGCTTCTGCGTGCGCAACAGCGGCGTTCATGCCGTCGTCGAAGGAATCGGCGACCACGGCTGTGAATACATGACCGGCGGAAGCGTGATCGTGCTCGGCCCGACCGGACGCAACTTCGCGGCAGGCATGAGCGGCGGTGTCGCGTATGTGTACGATGAGGCGGGCGACTTCATTGAAAATCGCTGCAACTCAGAAATGGTCGACTTCGATCCGCTCACCAAAGACGACGTCGCCTTCCTGTGCGAACGGCTTGAAAAACATCTGGAGTACACCGAAAGCGCCGTCGCGCGCCGTCTTCTCCACAACTGGCAGAATGCCGTGAAGAAATTCGTTAAAGTCATTCCGGTCGACTACAAGCGCGCGCTGCAGCGCATCGCCGACGAAAAACGGACGGGAGAGTAAGGAGAAGGCTTTAGACTTTAGGCCTTGGGCTTTAGGAAAAGAGAATGAGAGACCATCGGAAGCTGAAAGCATTTGAATTGGCTGATGCACTCGCACTATCGGTGTATCGGTCGACGCAAAACTTCCCCAAGGAAGAAGCCTTTGGTCTGACTTCACAGATCCGGAGAGCTGGGATTTCAGTTCCATCCAACATTGTAGAAGGCTGTGCGAGGAACACGGAGAAAGATTACATCCACTTCCTTGATACGGCCTATGGTTCAGCGAAAGAGGTTGAATATCAGGCATCCATTGCTCGGCGACTCGGATATTTGAACGAAACAAAATTAGAAGAAGATGCGGCTGAAACCGCACGAGTGTTAAACGCTTTGATAAATGCATTACGGAATAACGGGGGCGATCAGACCTAAAGCCTAAGGCCTAAAGTCTAAAGCCTCTCTCCGAAGGAGAGAACCATGGGAAAACCAACTGGATTTAAAGAATTCGAGCGCAAGACGCCGGCCGAGCGGCCGATCGTTGAACGCATCAAGGACTACAACGAAGTCTACCGTCCGTTCCCCGAAGACAAACTTCAGGAACAGGCCGCGCGTTGCATGAACTGCGGCGTTCCCTTCTGCCATATCGGCTGTCCGCTCGGAAATATCATTCCCGAATTCAACGACCTGACCTACAAAGGCCACTGGAAAAACGCGTGGGAAATTCTCTCCGCCACCAACAACTTTCCGGAATTCACCGGACGGCTCTGCCCCGCGCCGTGCGAAGAAGCCTGCGTGCTAGGTATCAACGAACCGCCGGTCACCATCGAGAATATTGAGAAGGAAATCATCGAACACGCCTTCCGCGAAGAATGGGTTGTTCCGGTCGTGCCGGAAATCCGTACCGGAAAAACCGTCGCCGTCATCGGCTCCGGTCCGGCGGGACTCGCCGCAGCGCAGCAGCTCAACCGCGCCGGACATACCGTCACCGTATTCGAACGCGCCGACCGGATCGGCGGACTGCTCCGCTACGGCATTCCAGATTTCAAACTCGAAAAATGGGTGATCGATCGCCGGGCCGAAATCATGCAGGCCGAAGGCATCGTTTTTAAAACCAGCGCCGCAGTCGGCACAGATATTTCCGCCGACGAACTGAAGCAGTTTGATGCCGTGGTACTCGCTATCGGCTCCACCATCGGGCGCGATATGCCGGTACTCGGCCGCGACCTTAAAGGGATTCACTTCGCGATGGATTTCCTGCCGCTGCAAAATAAAACCTGCGCCGGCGATTATCCGGAACCGCTTATTTCAGCCAAAGGTAAAAACGTCGTCGTCATCGGCGGTGGCGATACCGGCTCCGACTGCGTCGGAACCTCCATCCGCCACGGTGCGCGCAGTGTCGTCAACTTTGAACTTTTCCCGGAACCGCCGGGCGAACGTCCGGCGCACCAGCCGTGGCCCTACTGGCCGATGAAACTGCGCGCCAGCTCCTCGCACCGCGAAGCGGGCGAAGATCCCCGCCGCTACTGCATGCTCACCAAAGAATTCACCGGACAGAATGGACAAGTCACCGGCGTCAAAACCGTCAACATTGAATTCACCCGTGAGCGCCAGACCGGCAAATCCAACATGGAAGAAATCCGCGGCTCGCAAAGAGACTGGCCCGCCGACCTCGTTCTACTGGCACTCGGCTTCACCGGACCGGAACGCGACAACGCGGTCAAAGCGTTAGGCGTTGCACTCGACAAAGCGGGCAACATTCAGACCGGCAAAAATTATCAGACCTCTGTTCCGAACGTCTTCGCCGCAGGCGACTGCCGCCGCGGACAGTCGCTCATCGTCTGGGCGATTTCCGAAGGACGCGAAACCGCGCGCTGTGTCGATGAATTCCTGATGAAAGAAACCAGCCTGCCGACCCGCGGCCCCGCTGAACTCCCTCGCCGCTAAGCGGCGAGGGAAAAGGCCTTAGGCTATAGACCTTGGGCTTTAGGGTTCCAGACATTCAAAAAAATGTTTCCAATGTTTGGAAAAGTCACGCAGATGCGACATCCCCGTTTTGTTTACGCATAGGGCCCGAGAAATCGTTCGCCGTTGAAATGAATAAGGTGGTCGGGGGCATCGGCAACCCATACTTCTGTTTCCCATGAAATCGTGCTTAAATAACGGGCCATGAGGCTGCGATCTGGGAAGGCGGTCACATAAACGAGCCCCGGCTTAACTGAAGAGAATAGTTCGGCTAGTTCTATATGCCGTTTAGAATCAACCGGACCGTGGCTAGTAACCGATTCAATCAAAACAAGCCATTTCTTTTCCGGATAGAAAACGATGACATCAGGCATTTTGCCGTGCTCTTTGACCTTACACCCGATTTTGCTCATCCGTTCCGCATTGCAAAAGGCAAATTTTTCTTTGGTGTCGCCGATATACAGAACCTCCGCGCCCGGAGTGAAGCGCGGACAAAATTTCTCAATAATTGCCTTCACCAAACTATTATGCCCGCCGGAAGAAAGCTGTATTTCCTGCCCATCACCAAAACGAACTGGAATAAGATCCATGTCACGAAGAGAGGCGTATCGATCCTTCAATGCGGGAACTTTTTTCAGATATTTATCCAGCGCCGCATCCCATGTGTCTGCGGCATATTGCCGGAGAAGCTCGGCGGCGGTTGCTTCCAACTGATAACACCACTTTGGACTGTTTGTTGCACGCAATGAGTCGTCAGGGTTCTCTTGAACGAAACCGGCTTGCACAAACTGATGCATTGTCTGCCGCCGAAATGTTTCCCGAGTGTTCGGCGCGTAATTAACTCCGTAGTTTTCCTTACAGAAATCCATTATGGGAGTGATTCCGATTTTGGGCTTCTTCAGCATAGCCCATTCATCCTCCGGAGTAAGACCGGCCAGCGCAAGTAGAGTCAAAGCCGAGCGTTCGTTCTGCTGTTCTTTCGGAAGCCCCAAAAGCCGGAGAATATTCAGGGCATCATTGATCTTTTGTTTCATCTTCCGTTTGCTGGGCCGTTTTTTCGATATCATTCTATTTACCTCCGCTTCAACTAATTCGTCCATCATCTCCGGGTCGTCGATTACTTTCCTGTATACACTTCCCCACTTACACAGAATGTCCAGATGCGGGTAATTTAACCGCTGTAAATCTCCGGCATTGACCTGAGTGTGTCCACTGAAAAGCCGAAAATACATATCCACTAACGAGGAATTTAGAAATAGCGCCAGCCCATGTGCAATATCAAGCGGAAGGCCGTGTCCTTGGACGTGATAGACGTTTAAATGATTCTCAAAGCCAACAGATGTTTCTGTGTTACAAACTGACGCCACTACTCTTCGCGGCTCTTCTTTGGCGGAAAACCGCTTTGCTACGACATAATAGCCCGGCGGCAAAAAAAGTGCTTTTGTGGCTTCGCATTCCGTTATGAACTGACTTTTACGGAACTCCTTCTGAGGATGTTCAACAAAACCGTTTTTCATGTGTCCGGGATAAATTAAAGGCACAGTATCTGTTTTGGATTCCGTGCTGAGAAATTCTTTTGCGCGGAAATCTACAACCCGCCCCGTAGAAACCTCTATACCGATATCGCTGAGACTGCAAGGAATCGCCTTCATTTGGTCGATGACCGTTTGATCAAAGTCATTGAGGGTAACGTGGATAATCTGCTCTCGGCTTTTGATGTCCACAACCTGATCCGCGTCTATTTCGCGGCTCGTCAGCATATCCCAGCCCTTACCACTACTGGAAGAAACAGTGACTCTGCTGTTACTCGATCCTTTTATCAGGTGAAAGATAATGTTTTCCTGCAAAACGTCATCGTCTGAAAAAGCCTGATTCCGGTTTTCAAAAACATGAATTTGCCGTAACGCGGTCTGTTCAAAAAGAAATCGCCGAAAGGGCCCAAAATAAGTGCCGTTACAAAAACTGCGCGGAGTAATCGCTACCATTTCCCCGCCTCTCTCCAGCCATTTCACAGCCAGAGCAACAAAGGCAGAATATAAATTGCCGGTTTCTATTCCAATCGAACTCAATGCCTCTCGCTGCTCAGAATCGCTGTTTATCTTCTTATATGGCGGGTTCAGAATAGTGTGCGTGTAAAGCTTTGGCGTAGCATCAAACAAGGTATTTTCAAACTGATGACGGGTATACAGGATAAAATCTTCAGGAATTATCTCCGCCGAAAACGCCACGCCCGATTCTCTGCAGTAGCTTCGACAGATGTTCAACGTCACTTCTAAGTAACCCCGCACCACTGGATCAATTTCAAACGCTGTGACTTCAATGGCTTTGGGTCTGTATTCCTGCTCAAGCAATCTGGTTATCAGAGCCGCTGTTAAAGTGCCGATTCCGGCGCCAGGATCAAGAATCCGAACGTTTTCGGAAGAAGTGTCATCGAATATTCCCGCCATAAATCCGGCAATGTCTGACGGAGTAAAAAATTGGCCCAGCTTCGCCCGACGTTCAGGATTTATCTGACGAGAAACGTCCAGTCTTCGAAAATCCAGCAAGCCCATCAACCCGACAGATTTATTATCTAAATACGAGACGCTCGGTTCTCTAACCTGATTCGTCAACTGATCAAACCCCGCATGTATTCCTATATCCGCATACACTTTCGACAACAGGCGATCTTTCGTTAACGCTTCGGCAGAAACTCCGTAAAATTCCGCCAGAAATTCGCACTGCGGCACGGTGGGCAAACGGATATCGCGTTCCAGTTTGCTTATAAGCGACACATCCAACTTCACCGCCCTCGCGACCTCTTTCAGAGTCAGCCCGGCTTCTTCGCGCAATGCACGCAGGTTAGTTCCGATGGATGTGAATGAATTTTCGCCTTTGGACATGTTTTGTCCAATAACACAACTTCCTGCTCACAAGCAAGCTTTCCGCCCAGAAAGAAGCGAACCGGTTCGGATGCAATGCCTAAAAACTCCTCTTCAAGCTCATTGGTGAATAAACGGGGCAAAGTTGACAAGTGCGCATATAGGAGGAGGTGCAACAATGAACCCAAACGAATCTAATCAACAGTCGCGGCCCAATCCTGAAAAATATCCAAATCAAGAAACCATAAAAGAAATTCTGGATCGGAATCTCCCGAGGTGGGAAAAGGAATGGGATCGAAAGATGGAGCCTTGAAGTCCTGTTCCAATCCTTGGAACCTTTTGCGCCCTTTTGCGGCTGAACTTTTCCAAGGTTTGGAAACCTAAAGCCTATGGCCTATAGCCCAAAGCCTTCTCTCCCCCTCCTCACTTGAGGTAGCAGACGACTTTTTGATCCACTGCGCTGGCCCAGAGGTTGATGCTGCTGCCGCCGGAAAGATCTTTCGTTTCGATGACGTGCACGGCGTCGGCCCATTTCGTCGCGGAAGGAACGAGATCCAACAGCCGGTTACGTCCCTTCAGGAAAAATTCTTCGTTGAGGAAGTTGTTGCCCTGTTTCGGGAAGAGCGCGAGATAGAGCATGTTGTTTTCGACCAGCTCGTTGAGGAAGTGCGTGCCGAGCGATACGTCGGGCACGAGATGTTCGTGCATGGCGACGATTTCGCACAGAACATTAACGCGGTTGATGTCGTTGAAGCTGACGGGAACTCCTAGCTCCGGACTGCTGGTGCCCCATCGTCCGGGGCCGAGCAGCATGACGGTGCTGTCCGGCGTCGCGGTACGGTTGATTTCGCCAATCAGCCGGGAGACGGCGTAGCGCTCCTGCAGCGGAAGTTTTCCGTAGAGCGCGGGAACCACATAAATCAGGCGATCCACCGGAATCAGACGACTCTGCCCGACGACCGCGCCGCGCGCTTCAATGATGCGGCTGGCTTCCGGCACTTTAATCTCCGGCAGTTTAACAGACCCGAGGCCCTGCACCTGGAGCGGGCGGCATTGGACGAGGTTGATGCGGTAATTTTTTTCGTCCACAAAGTTCATGGTGAATTCGATATCCACCGGATAGTCGTAGGCTTCCTGCAAAATGCTGAGGATATTGCGCATATCCCGCACAAAGGAGGTCTCTTTGAGCAGTTTGTCGAAGGTGAGCATCCGGCGCTCGACCCGTCGTCCATCGGGCAGGTTAACGCCGGCGGCGGCGGCGAACATATCCAGCGGCAAATC
>JBAWXO010000082.1:0-7355 GCA_037144035.1 Kiritimatiellales bacterium | reverse complement strand
CACAAAGGGGCGCTCCGACACCATCAATGGAACGGCCTGACGTTGCATGTTTGAACCCATCAAGGCGCGGTTGGCGTCGTCGTGCTCAAGGAACGGAATCAGCCCAGCAGCGATACTGACCACCTGCTTGGGAGAAACGTCCATGTACTGAACTTCCGCCAGAGCCATTTCTTTAAAGTCGCCGCGAACACGTACCATCACGCGGTCGTTCTGGAATGTGCCGTTCGCATTGAGCGGCGCATTCGCCTGAGCGATAACGAAATTTTCTTCTTCGTCCGCCGTCAGTGACTCGACCTTATCGGTCACGCGACCTTTTTCCACCTTGCGGTAAGGGGAAATGATGAAGCCGTATTCGTTGATACGCGCAAAGGTGCTCAACGAGGAAATCAGACCGATATTCGGACCTTCCGGAGTTTCGATCGGACAGATACGTCCGTAGTGCGAACTGTGAACGTCGCGCACTTCGAAGCCGGCACGATCGCGATTCAGCCCGCCTGGGCCAAGCGCCGAAAGACGGCGCTTGTGAGTCAGTTCGGATAGAGGGTTGGTCTGGTCCATGAACTGGCTGAGCTGTGAACGGCCGAAGAAATCCTTGATCACAGCTGAAAGCGCTTTGGGGTTGATCAGCTTCTGAGAGGTCAGGCGGTCAACGGTTGTATCAAAGATCGTCATACGTTCTTTGACCAAACGCTGAATGCGGGCCAGTCCGACGCGACACTGTCCTTCAAGCAGCTCGCCGACAGTACGAATGCGGCGGCTTCCCAGATGATCGATGTCGTCCAGCGTACCGCTGCCCATGCGGATATTGATGAGGTAGCGGACGGCTTCCACTACATCTTCCTTATCCAGCGTCAACGAAGTCGCTTTGGTTCTCAGCTTCTGCTGAATTTTGTAGCGGCCGACGCGGCTCAGACTGAAGCGGGTTTCGTCAAAGAAAAGGCGCTTGAGCATCTGGCGGGCGGAGGCCGTGGTGGGCGGATCGCCGGGCCGCAGCTTTTGATAGAGGTCTTTGAGTGCTTCGTCAACCGAGCGGGTGGTGTCTTTCTGAATAGTCTTCATGAAAAGACCTTCGTCCCAGGAAACGTTGACGACTTCGACGTTTTTGTAGCCGGCGTGCTTCATGCGCTGAATCATGTCCAGCGTCAGCGCGTCGTAGCGGCGGCCGATAACAGACTGCGAGTCGCTGTCGACCGCGTCGTCTTTGAGCACGAGATTGGAAAGTTCCGCTTCGTCACTGATGCGTTTGCTCAGAGGGAAGCTTTCAATCGTGTAATACAGATTAATAATTTCCTCGTCCGTGCCGTAGCCGAGGGCGCGCAGGAAAGTGGACGCAAGAAATTTTCTGCGGCGACGTTTACGATCCAAATAGACGTACAGCAGATCGGAGGTGTCAAACTGGGTTTCCACCCAAGAACCGTGATCTGGAATGATGCGGAAAGAATAAAGGAGCGAACCGTTCGCATGGGTGGTCTGCTCGAAGCAGATTCCCGGCGAGCGGTGCAGCTGACTGACGATCACGCGCTCTGCGCCGTTGATCACAAAGCTTCCGCGCTCCGTCATCAGAGGAATCTCACCCATAAACAGGGTATCTTCGCGGACATCTTCATTTTCGCGCAAACGGAACGTGACATAGAGCGGAGCCGCGTAGGTCTCGCCTTCTTTAATGGCTTCGACGTACGACAAGTTCGGCTCTTTGATCTCGTATCCTGCGAAATCAAGCGCTATTTGACCGTCATAACTTTCGACCGGAAATGCTTCACCCAGAACCGCCTGCAGACCGGTTTTTTTCCGGCGTGACGGTGCAACCCCCTGCTGGAGAAACTCCGCATAGGAATTGGTCTGGAGCTCAATGAGATCCGGTGCTTCAATTACGTCTGTCAGTTTTCCAAAGTTTTTTCTATCGGACATTCCATTACCTTCAGGCTCTAATTGAACGCTTCATTCCGTCGCTTTATGCAAAGCAGACGGACTCGCGAAATACAAACACACTACCTGACGTGCAGAAGCACCGGCGGAAAAACCGCCGGGCAATGACTGCACATCGTTTCTGTTACTTGATTTCGATGGTGGCACCAGCGGCTTCGAGCTTCGCCTTGATGGTTGCGGCTTCTTCTTTGGAGACACCTTCTTTGATCGTCTTTGGAGCGCCGTCCACCAGATCCTTGGCTTCTTTGAGTCCAAGTGAAGTTACGCCGCGGAGCTCTTTGATCACCTGGATCTTCTGCGAACCGGCCTGAGCCAGAACAACAGTGAACTCAGTCTGCTCAGCAACGGCTTCTGCTGCCGCAGCGCCACCCGCTGCCGCTACTGCGACCGGAGCTGCTGCGGAAACACCCAGACGGGTTTCCAGAGCCTTGACGAGCTTTGAGAGCTCAAGTACGGAAATACCTTCAATCCAGTCAACGAACTCGGCCATTTTGCCTTCGAGCTGGACACCTTCTTTTACTTCTACAGTTTCTTCAGCCATTTTGTTTTCCTCCCTACACATGAATTGAATTCAACCAACCTAAATAAAATATTCTACTAAGCCGCTTTCTCTTTTTTCTCAGCGACTGCATTCAGCACGTACAGCAGACTGCAAACCTTCTGGTTCATCACACCAACCAGCTGGGTCATCGGAGCCGCCAGCGTACCGACCAGTTTAGCCTGAAGCTCTTTTTTGCCGGGCAGACCGGCCAGTGCAATCACATCCTTCGAAGAAAGAAGTGCTCCTTCCAGTACGCCTCCTTTGACGGCCGGCTTATTCTTGTCGCCGGAAAACTTCTTCAGGATTTTGGCCACTTCGACCACATCGCCGGAACCAAAAATAACGGCGGTCGGACCGCTCAGCTTTTCGGCGAGCCCACCGCAGCCCATTTCGCTGCTGATACGGCTGAGCATGCTGTTTTTGACCACTTTCACCCGCGCATTCGCACCGCGCAGAAGTTTCTTAAATTCATCGGTCTCGGGCATGGTCATGCCCTTGTAGTCGGTCAGCAGCATATAGAGCGCCCCGGAGACGTTCTCCTGGACCTCGTTGTACATGGCCTGCTTTTCCGGTCTGATTTTTTTATTTTCGTTGCTCATGACGCTACCCTGTCCTCACAATTAAACTGTTGCTGACTCTTTCGTGTCGATGTGCAGACCCGGCCCCATCGTGCTGGAGATCGTGCACCGTTTGATATAGATACCCTTGGTCGAGGCCGGTTTGGCGGCCAGAATCGCTTCGTAAATGGCGTGGAAGTTTTGGGCCAGCGCCTCGACGGTAAAGGAGCGCCTGCCGAACGGAACCATGACGTTGCCGTTCTTGTCCATGCGGAACTCAACACGGCCTGCCTTGAACTGTTTAACTGCCGTCGCGGTGTCATCGGTGACCGTTCCGGTCTTCGGATTGGGCATCAGACCGCGAGGACCGAGTACTTTACCGAGCTTGCGGACTTCTTTCATCGCATCCGGCGTGGCGACGACAATATCAAAATCCATCCAGCCACCGGTCACTTTAGCCAGCAGGTCTTCAAACCCAGCTTCCACGGCTCCCGCAGCGCGGGCGGCTTCAGCGGCGGAACCTGTGGCAAATACGATGACGCGAACGTCCTTGCCGGTTCCGTTCGGAAGCGCCACAGTCGAACGGATCGCCTGATCCGATTTGGTCGGATCGACGCCCATGCGCAGGGCCACTTCAACGGTTTCGTCAAATTTAGCGGTCGGATTGTCTTTGATGAACTGGATCGCCTCTTCAATGGCGTACAGTTTTTCGACCGAAACTTTTTTCTTTACTGCGGTGTATGTTTTTCCGTGCTTAGCCATGGCTATTCAACCTCAATTCCCATACTGCGTGCTGTGCCGGCGATGATGCGGCAGGCCGCCTCTTTGCTGCCGGCGTTTAAATCAGCCTCTTTAATTTTGGCAATCTCTTCAACCTGCGCGCGGGTCACTTTACCCACCTTATCGCGGTTCGGAACCCCAGATCCTTTAGCTACAGCCGCTGCTTTTTTCAGCAGCGCGGAGGCTGGCGGGCTCTTGGTAATAAAACTGAACGAGCGGTCCTGATAGACGGTGATCACCACCGGAATAATCATGCCCGCTTCTTTCTGCGTGGCCGCATTGAAGGCTTTGCAGAATTCCATGATGTTCACGCCGTGCTGACCCAGCGCAGGACCCACCGGCGGCGCCGGATTGGCCTGTCCGGCCGGGATCTGCAGTTTGATCATGCCTTTTTCTTTTTTTGCCATACAAAAACTCCGCTCAAATTACGCTTTGTCCGCCTGCCAGTATTCAAGTTCCACAGGAGCTGACCGTCCGAAAATCGAAACTGAAACTTTCAATTTCCCGCGACCCGGGTCCACTTCTTCAATCACTCCGTTAAAATTAAGGAACGGCCCGTCAGTGATCTTAACCGTCTCGCCCGGCTCAAAATTAATCTTGGGCGTAACCGTTTCCTTCTTCTCTTCCACCTGATTGATAATCCGATCCACTTCGTCAGCGCGTAACGGCACCGGGGATTCCCCCCCGACAAAACCGATTACACCGGGCGTGTTCTGGATAAAATACCAAGTTTCCTCTACTAAATTCTTTTTCTCATCGTAAAGCGCCAGATTCGCCATCACATAGCCAGGAAAAAACTTGCGCGAAACCGTCTTCTTCTTGCCCTGCTTCACTTCCGAAACTTTTTCGGTCGGAATCAGAACTTCGCCGATGTATTCCCCCAACTCTTCCTGCTTCACCCGGCTAACGATGCTGTTCTGCACCTTATATTCGTGTCCGGAGAGCGTATGTAAAACAAACCACTGTTTTTCCATTGTTTTCTTTCTCTCCGTTACCGAAGAACCGCCCGCAGCAGGCCCATCAGTACCGTATCGCTCAACCCGACAAAAACCCCGAGAATCAGAACCGAGATCACCACAACCATCGTCGACCCGAGAAGCTCCTGCCGGGTCGGCCAAGTGCATTTCTTCAGCTCGATTTTCACCTCGCCAAGAAACGTCTTCAGTGCTTTGAACAGTTCGACTATCTTTTTCATCTCGTTTCCCCGAAGCACTGGCAGGCCAGGAGGGAATTGAACCCCCAACCTGCGGTTTTGGAGACCGCCGCTCTGCCAATTGAGCTACTGGCCTACACCATTTTAAATTTTATTTAGTTTCTCTGTGCAATGTGTGGCTGCGATCATGCGGGCAGAATTTCTTTACTTCAAGCCGACCTGTTGAAAGCTTCTTGTTCTTGGTCGTCGTGTAGTTACGCCGCTTACATTCCGTGCAGGCCAGTGTAATAATATCGCGCATGATAGTGCCCTTTTCTCGGCAGATTTCTCAGAAAACAGTGCACCGTTTCACGGACGCACTGCCTTCAGTTTTGTCGTTCGCTTACTTGACCACTTCGATTACGCGTCCGGCACCGACGGTACGTCCGCCTTCACGAATCGCGAAGCGCATGTGCTGCTCCATCGCAATCGGGGTGATCAGCGCAACATCCACCGTCACATTGTCGCCCGGCATAACCATTTCCACGCCTTCCGGCAGGGTAATATCTCCGGTCACGTCCGTTGTACGGAAGTAGAACTGCGGGCGGTAGCCCTTGAAGAACGGAGTATGACGTCCGCCCTCATCTTTGCTCAGAACGTACACTTCGGCTTTGAAGTCAGTGTGCGGTAGAATTGACCCCGGCTTAGCCAGAACCTGACCGCGTTCAACATCTTCCTTCTTGGTGCTACGGAGCAGACAGCCTACATTGTCGCCAGCACGGCCTTCATCCAGAATCTTGCGAAACATCTCAACGCCCGTACAGGTCGTCTTGACGGTCGGCTTCAAACCGATGATTTCTACGTCATCACCGGTGTGAACAATACCGCGTTCGACGCGGCCGGTCACCACAGTACCGCGGCCTTCAATCGAGAACACGTCTTCGATCGGCAACAGGAAAGCCTGGTCAGTAATACGAACCGGTTCCTTAATGTAGCTATCGAGAGCATCCATCAGCTCCTGAATGCATGTAGCACCCGCTCCGGAAGGATCTTTGATCGCGCCCGTTGCAGAACCGCGAATGATTGGGGTGTCGTCGCCGGGGAATTCATACTTGCTGAGCAGTTCGCGGATTTCGAGTTCCACGAGGTCGAGCAGTTCGGCGTCATCAACCAAGTCGCACTTGTTCATGAACACCACGATGGCCGGAACGCCGACCTGACGGGCGAGAAGAATGTGCTCGCGGGTCTGGGGCATCGGTCCGTCGCAGGCGCTGACCACGAGAATCGCGCCGTCCATCTGAGCGGCACCGGTAATCATGTTCTTGACGTAGTCGGCATGGCCGGGGCAGTCAACGTGCGCATAGTGGCGGTTAGCGGTTGAATATTCGACGTGCGAGGTGGCAATCGTCAGAATCTTGGTCGGGTCACGGCGACCCTGTGATTCAGAGGCTTTTGCAACCTGGTCGTATGCAATATAGGCAGCCAATCCTTTTGCGCCCTGTACGCAGGTAATTGCAGCCGTCAGCGTTGTTTTACCATGGTCAACGTGGCCGATCGTACCCACGTTCACGTGCGGTTTTGTCCGTTCGAATTTATCCTTAGCCATGACTTCTCCTTCTGATCCGTTTACTACTTAACTCTTAATCCAGTTTTAACAAACTCTTCTCTTGTGGAGCCCACGAGCGGGATCGAACCGCTGACCTCGTCCTTACCAAGGACGTGCTCTACCGACTGAGCTACGTGGGCAATTTTCCCCCGTGCTCGCGCCTTTCTCATTCAAAAATAAAAAAGTATAAAAAGGCCCGCTTCCTGCTTTTTCGTCCCAAGAAACAGACTTTTTTCTTACACCCGTTTAGTCCTAAATTACTCTGCGCAAACACCAAATCACTTTTGGTCTTTCACACAAAGGGGAGCGACTTTAGCGGAAATGAATGGCCTGTCAACTATTTTGGGGTAAATATTTTTAAACGGTAGATTGTAAGTTTAAATGCCGCATTTTTTAGTTGTTTTCGGAGATGCGTTTTTGCAACCGTCTGGATCTTTATTTTTAGCATTCCAATCCCCGCGCTCCAAGGCAAAAGAAGCTTTCCAACGAATGGTGATGATCGTCTTTTGCATGCATTGTCTGTCCCAATTTTACGCCCCATCCGCTGGCGGCAAGCGCTCGTCCGCTCCCCGGCCGACTTTTACAGGAAAAATCCCTTGCGGAGCAAAAAGCGAACATAACCGAACACGAAACGGGTTTTTTTATTGGGCATAAAAACGTGTAAAATGTTTGTCTATAACATGTTAAATCTGTTTTCGATGGCGAACACATTCTTTTTCGTTTTCGCTTTTAGGCGCAACTTGTTGATTTGCAATATGTAATACCATTCACGCTAGATATTCGGTATAAAGTCCGTGAGCGTAGCGTTTGCTT
>JBAWXO010000081.1:0-7441 GCA_037144035.1 Kiritimatiellales bacterium | reverse complement strand
GGCGGTGCTCAGTCCGCGCGTCAGACCGAACACATCGCCTTTCGGGTCTTCGATATCTTCGCCGTAAAGATAAACATTGGCGTCAGCGCCGAGGCGGGCGCGGAACACTTCGCGCATCGCTTCGAGCATGGTGAGCGCGTCGCCGTCGGTGCGCTTTTCGCTTTTCGCGTCGGTCAATTTCGCCGGCAGCGGTTTTTTGGCGGCGAGTTCGACTTTGGCATTCTTCGCTTTACGGGCGGCGGCAAAGGCCGCTTCGAGCTCCTGATTAACTTCGTGCTCAATCGCTTTGAGTTGTGTTTCGGGAATTCCGGCGGCGATCAGCCGCTTGGCCAGAATCAAAATCGGGTCGGAGTTTTCGCGCATGTCGCGGATCTCGTCCGCTGAGCGGTAGAGCGTATGGTCATCGGCGTTGGTGTGGCTGGTCAGCCGCTCGACATCGACGACGACGATCTGCGGTCCACGGGTTTCCCGAACCTTGGAAACCGCCGCGCCGAACACGCGGTGCGTTTCGACAGTATCAGTGCCGTCAGCGCGCAGAATCGGCAGGCCATAAAATTCTTTGGCATCGCCGTCCGGCAGAGAAAAAAAGGTGCGGCCCTTGGACGGCGTGGACAGTGCATAGCGATTGTTCTGGACGACAAAAAGAACGGGAAGCTGTGAGCGGACTGCTTCGGCCACCGCTTCAAGAAATTCGCCTTCCTGTGTACCGCCGTCGCCGATGCCGCAGTAGACGATATTGTTGCTGTTCTTGATGGCCTGCGCCACGCCGACAGCTTGCAGCGCATTACTGCCGACACCGGTCGGAGTTCCAAGCAGGTTTAATTTCCGATTGCAGGGGAAGCCGGGCATGTTGCGGCCCTCGGTCGGCGATCCGGTTTTTCCGAGCAGGTCGAGCAGCAGATCTTTCTGAGTGACGCCGCGGGCAAGTGTCAGCGCGCGGTCGCGATAGTGGCAGTGAAGCCAGTCCGTCTCCGTCAAATGAGGCGCCAGCGCCGCCATCGCTTCGTGGCCGGACGAAGGAATATAGAAAAAAGCCTCGCCGCGTTGGGCGGCGTCTTCCTGAACGACGTCGGCTTTGCGCGACGCGAGCATGTGACGGTAGAGACCGGTAAAAAGTTTGGTATCGAGTTTATCCATGTGTGCCGGAGTTCTTTAAATGGTGCGGCCATAGTAGGTTGCCGCTCCGGTCAGGTCGAATAAATTTTCCAAACATTGAAACTTTTTGGAGCAGGAATTTCCAATGTTTGGAAACTCATGATCCGCCGAGTCCGGAATCTTGACTTTGACCTTAAAGAAACCGATTCTCCGCCTATGGCAACTTTATCGTGGAACGAAATCAAAAATCGCGCGCTCAAGTTTTCCAATGATTGGAAAGACGAAACGCGCGAACACGCTGAAGCCAAGACCTTCTGGGATGAGTTTTTTCATGTTTTCGGCATTTCCCGTCGCCGCGTCGCCTCTTTTGAGGAACCGGTTAAGAAACTCAACACGCAAACCGGATTTATTGACCTGTTCTGGAAAGGGACTCTGCTGGTCGAACATAAGTCCAAAGGCAAAGACCTTGATAAAGCCTATTCGCAGGCGCTCGACTATTTCGGCGGGCTCAAAGAGCACGAACTTCCCAAATATGTGCTGGTTTCTGACTTCGAGCGTTTCCGGCTTTATAATCTGGAGACAGGAACTCAGGAAGAGTTTCACATCAAGGAATTGTGCCAGAAGGTGAAGCTTTTCGGATTCATCGCGGGCTATCAGGAGCATGTCATTCGCGCTGAAGACCCCGTAAACGTCAAAGCGGCTGCTTTGATGGGTAAACTGCATGACGCACTGAAAGACAGCGGTTATGAAGGACATGTTCTGGAGGTTTATCTGGTTCGCTTGCTTTTCGCTTTTTTTTCTGATGATACCGGTATTTTTGAAAAGAGCACTTTCCGGCAGTATCTCGAAGAGCGAACTCATGCGGACGGCAGCAATCTCGGCTCAGTAATGGCGGAACTTTTCCAAATCTTGGACACACCGCCCGGAAAGAGGCAGGCAAACACCGAAGAGCTTTTAAGTCAGTTTCCCTATGTCAACGGCAGGCTGTTTGAAGAGCCTCTGCGTATTGCCGCCTTTAATTCCAGAATGCGGGATATTCTGATGGAATGTTGTGCGCTGGACTGGGGCCGGATATCGCCCGCAATCTTCGGCTCAATGTTTCAGGCCGTTATGAGTCCGGACGAACGCCGCAATCTTGGCGCGCACTACACCTCCGAGAAAAATATCCTCAAACTCATCCAGCCATTATTCCTCGACGACCTGCGCGAAGAATTTCGCAAGTGCAAGGGAAGCCGAAAGAAGCTGGTCGAATTCCATAAAAAGCTTTCTGCTCTCAAATTTCTCGATCCGGCCTGCGGATGCGGAAACTTTCTCATCATCACCTACCGGGAACTGCGTTTGCTGGAACTCGAACTTCTGCGCGAACTTCACAAGGGCGGGCAGGCCGTGCTCGATGTTTCTGACATCCTGTGGATTGCCGTGGATCAGTTCTACGGCATTGAATGTGAGGAGTGGCCTGCGCGCATCGCCGAAGTTGCCATGTGGCTGATGGATCATCAGATGAATATGCTGATCTCCGAAGAGTTTGGGCAGTATTTCGTTCGTCTGCCGTTGAAGAAATCAGCACATATCAGCCATGGCAACGCCCTGCGGATCAACTGGGATCATCTGATTGCGGGCAGTTATATTGATCTCAGCACCGATACGCTGAATGTTATGAAGGTCGAAGAGCCTGTTGCTCATTACCATTCCATTAACGTGGCGGCGAAGAACGTCAACATTCTGGGCGAAGAAGAGATTCAGAATCTGCAAAACCGCCAGCGTGAAAAATTCGACTTCATACTCGGCAACCCGCCGTTTGTCGGGAGTAAATACCAGTCCAAGACGCAGCGCGATGAGCTGGCGGAACTCTTTGCCGGAGTTAAAGGAGCGGGGGTTCTTGATTATGTGACGGCTTGGTATATCAAGGCTGCCCGCTACATGCAGGGTACACAAACCAAGACGGCTTTTGTTTCCACCAACTCCATTACTCAGGGAGAGCAGGTTGGAATTCTCTGGAGCGAGCTGTCGAAGTACGGAATTAAAATCCACTTTGCCCACCGCACGTTTAGATGGAGTAATGAGGCTTCGGGGAAAGCTGCTGTTCATTGTGTGATTGTTGGATTTGCGCCGAGCGACACGGATAACAAGCGGTTGTTTGACTACGAAGACATCAGCGGTGAAGCACACGAAAAACCAGCTGAAAACATCAGCCCTTATTTGGTCGAAGGCGCGAGTCTGGTTGTGATTAACCGCACTCGCCCGCTTTGTGATGCGCCAATTATGAGCTTCGGAAACCAGCCGATTGATGGCGGACACCTTCTTCTTGACGCAGATGAAAAACAAAAGCTTTTGGATGTTTGTCCTCAAGCAAAAGAGTATCTCCGCCCCTTTTTAGGGTCTCAGGAATTCATCAACGGCATAGAGCGGTGGTGCCTGTGGCTTAGCGATGCAAAACCACAGGATTTACGAGGGCTGAAGCCTTTGCAGGAAAGAATTGAGGCAGTGCGCGATTTTCGCTTGAACAGTGATCGCCCCGTGACGCGCGAGTTGGCAAGCATCCCTTATTGCTTTGCATTCATCAGTCATAAAGAAACCAGCTACCTGCTGGTGCCGTCTGTGTCTTCAGAGCGGCGGAATTATATTCCGATAGGTTTTATGTCTGCTGATACCATCGCCAGTAATTTATGTCTGATTATTCCCGATGCCCAGATTTACCACTTCGGGGTTTTAACCAGTGTTATGCACATGGCGTGGTTGCACCAAGTCTGTGGGCGACTAAAATCGGATTACCGCTACTCGGCCAAACTTGTTTACAACAATTTTCCTTGGCCTAAAAATTTGACTGCCAAACAGCAGGGTGAAGTGGAGAAGAAGGCGCAGGCGGTTCTTAATATTCGGCAGAAACATTCGGATGGCGGCGCAACATTGGCTGATCTCTACGACCCGCTCTACACACCTGCCGATCTGCTGAAGGCTCATCAGGAACTTGACCGTGCGGTTGACCTTTGTTACCGCCCGCAGCCTTTTGTCACCGAAACGTCCCGTGTCGAATTTCTCTTCGGCCTCTACGCTCAGTACGCCGAATCCCTTTTGAATCCGGGAAAGAAAAAGAAGGCCCGCTCGCGGGCTTAAACTTTTCCAAGGGTTGGAAACTTCTATGGCTGAGGCGAAACAATTTTTACCGATGAGCCGGGCGGCGAATACATTCGGAAGCACGCTTCCGGTAGTGTCAGGAAAGATGAACGACAAAGAGCCTTTTAAATAAAGGTGCGATCAGGTTAAATCCCCGGCGCAACTTAATTGGCGCATCCAGCACGTAAACAAAAAAGGGGGTAAAGTGTGAAATCATCGAAACCCATCGCCCAGCGTCGCAAGCGCATTGAGCTGAAAAGTTTTCTTCGCGACGTGTGCTTGCCAGATCTCAAGGCGAAATATCCTTACTTCAATACGGAAACCATCCGTGCCTGTCTTGGTCGGAGCGGTGTTGCATGGAACGCCGCGACTCTGAATCGCTATATGGTCGAACAATCGGCGGCGGGATGTATTTTCGACGCCGGGCGCGGGTGGTACTCATCCATTGCAAAACCCCACCAGCTCGATACCGCTCCGGTTGAAAAACTGGTCGGCGAGTTGAAGTCGGCCTTCCCGTTGCTCGACTTTGCGTGCTGGTCAACGGAGCAATTGAATGAAATGCTGCGACACCAGCTCGCCAAGCATGTGCAGTTTGCCTACGTCGAGCGCGATGCCATCGATAGCGTAGCTGACTGGCTGAAAAGCCACGGCTACAAAACCTATGCCAACCCCGGAAAACCGGAAATCAAGCGCACCTTTTCCATTGAGGGAAAAACGGTGGTCGTTCTGCCGCTGACCACCAAAACCCCGCATCAGGGCGGCTTCGCCAGCATCGAGAAGATCGTGGTGGATGTTCTGGCGGATACAGAGCCGTTTTCCATCATAAATATCCCAGAATTTATTGATGGAGCATCGGAGGTAATAAAGTCGCAAAGCATTGATATGTCTGAGTTAATGAAATATTCAACCCGCAGAAAAACCGACATATCCCGCCTGATAAATAGCCTTGTAATCCACTAGCGGCGCTTTTACTAAAAAAGCGCCGCAGGTGGATTTAGCGGATAAAATGATGAATGTATTGCAGGAAAAGTGCTTCACAAAGGAGTGGCTGGACGGGCAGCGGGAACAGTTGCAGAGAGTTGATCCCGGCCTGCTGGAAAAGAGCATCCATGCCTTGGAACTTGTCGGCCATCTTGTCCGGCACAAGCTCCCGTTTGTGTTTAAAGGCGGCACCTGCATGTTGCTACTCCTGGAAGAAGTCCGTCGGCTCTCGATAGACGTGGACATCGTCTGCACCGTTTCGGGCGCAGAGATGGAGTCGGTTCTGCGGGCAATCGGCAGTGAAAGCCGCTTTGAAAACTTCGAGCCCGATCACCGCGACCCGGATCGTCTGCCGAAACGCTCTCACTACAAGTTCAGTTACATCTCGGCGGTCAACGGCAAGTCCGCCGACATCCTGCTGGATGTGATGGAGGAGGAATGTCTTTATCCGCAGACTACGATCAAACCGGTCGCTACTCCGTTCGCCATTCCCGAAACCCAGCTCAACGTGCAGGTTCCAACCATTGAGGGCCTCACCGCCGATAAGCTTACCGCGTTCGCTCCCGGAACCATCGGCGTGCGGTACACAAACCACAAAGCGGCATTGAAGATACTCAAGCATTGTTCCGATATTGGAGCGCTCTTTGATCGGTGTGGCGATATGGGCGAGCTGTTTGCTGCATACGAAAAAATATGGGAAGTCGAAAACACATACCGGGACAGCGCTTTCAACAGAGAACAAGTGCTTAATGACACCATCGAAGCTGCTCGCCTGATCAGCCTCATCGGGCTCAAAGGCTGTCCTCCTTCGAAAGAAGTAAAAATATTGGAAACCGGCATCGGCCAACTTGATAGTCACATTATCGGCAAAAGGTTTTCACGGGACGAGGCCAAAGTTTGCGCCGCCAAAGCCGCATGGCTTGCTACTGCACTTAAGCGCGGCAACTCTATAACCATTCCCCGCTACAACATCGAAGAACTCCAGACTCTGGCTGCCGTACCGTTGCAAGGCGACTTCACTCCGCTTAACCGGCTCAGAGCGGGGAATCCGGAAGCCTATTATTATTGGCTGAAGACAAAGGAACTTCTTCCGACGGAATAGAGAAAATCTTTCTATGGCTGAGGCGAAACAATTTTTACCAATGAGCCGGGCGGAGATGAAGGCGCGCGGCTGGGACGAGCTGGACGTGCTGATTGTCACCGGTGACGCCTATATCGACCATCCCTCGTTCGGCGCGGCGGTGATCGGCCGCGTGCTGGAGGCCGACGGCTGGCGGGTCGGCATTATTGCCCAGCCGGACTGGACGGATGCGGAGTCGCTGACGGTCATGGGCCGTCCGCGCCTGTTCTGCGGAATTACGGCGGGCAATCTGGATTCGATGCTTTCGCACTACACCGCCGCGCGGCGCAAGCGCAAAGAGGATTCCTATACGCCGGGTGGCGCGATCGGTAAACGCCCCAATCTGGCAGGCATGGTTTATACGCAGCTGGCGAAAAAAGCGTTTCCGGGCGTGGTGACGGTACTTGGCGGTATCGAAGCCAGCCTGCGGCGAACCGCGCATTACGATTACTGGCAGGACAAGTTGCGGCCGTCCATTTTGCAGGATTCCAAAGCTGATTTGCTGGTCTACGGCATGGGCGAACGGGCGGTCCGCGAAGTCGCCCGCCGTCTGGGTGAAGCGCAGAAGAACCCACCCCGTCCGTCGCTTCGCTCCGGCCACCCCTCCCATGGAGGGGATTGTAAAAAGTCCCCTCCGACGGAGGGGTGCCCGCAGGGCGGGGTGGGTAATTTTGACTTGAGCGGAATCCCCGGAACGGCGCGGTTGCTTGGCGGTAAGGAGTCGGCGGCGCTGAAAGATAGTTCTTCCAGCCTGCCGACAGAAAAGCACAGCGGCAGGGATGCCGCTTCCACATTTGTTCTGCTGCCGTCGTTTGAGGAGTGTCAGGCGGATAAAAAGGCAGTGCTGGAGCTGACGCGGTTGACCGAGCGCGAACAGAATCCGTTTACCGGCAAACCGTTAGTTCAGTTTCACGGTGCGCGGGCGGTTTTGATCGGGCCTCCGGCGAAACCGCTGACGACAACCGAAATGGATCGCGTTTACGAACTGCCGTACATGCGGCTTCCGCATCCTTCGTATAAGGAGCCGGTTCCGGCGTTTACGATGATCAAGGAATCGGTGACGGTGGTACGCGGTTGTGGCGGTGGTTGCGCTTTCTGCGGACTCGGACTGCATCAAGGCCGGTTTCTGAC
>JBAWXO010000080.1:0-7443 GCA_037144035.1 Kiritimatiellales bacterium | reverse complement strand
TTGATCAGTCCACGGTTGAAAATATACGGACGGCTTCCACCTGGGAGGAAATTGCCGCGCCGATTTCACCTCTTCTTTCTGTCCATTCAATTTTTCAGGATCATATGGTGTTACAACGGGATATGAATGTTCCTATATGGGGACATGCCGCACCCAACACCGTGGTCGTCATCAAGCTGAATGGCGTTCCTGTTGCAACGCCGACCGCCGATTCCACAGGCCGGTGGCTGTCGAATATCGGGGCGCATGCCAACGACGGCGGATTGGCGCATGTTTTGCTGATTTCGTCTGCCGATGAACCCGACATTCAATTTAGCGATGTGGTTTTTGGAGATGTTTACCTTGTTTCCGGGCAATCCAACATGGCCCGAACTTTGTCCGACGGCAGCCCCCTCGTGACTGCCGCAACAGAAGAGATTGCTGCCGCCAATTACCCGCTAATCCGTCATCTTACGCTACAAACGAATGCCGTTGACGCGAAACTGGAAGAGCCGGTACTTAAATACGACTGGACGGCATGCGCCCCGGCTAATGCGGGAAGTCTTTCAGCCGTCGGATACTTTTTTGCGCGCCGCGTGCACCTCAGTACAGGCGTACCGATCGGATTGCTTTGTTGTGCCTGGGGCGAGCGATTCATTGCCCCTGAAGGCATGCCCCCGGTTCCCGAGCTCGCCGGTATGCGGCAGAATGTGGATCAAGGCTCCCTGACCGGCATCAATAAACCCGTGTTTCAACCGAGCTGATCCGGTAAAGTAGGGCTTGGGTGGTCGAACCCCGATCTTCAAGATAGCCTTGGCCAAGAAAGAACCGTCCGGGATTAAAAGCGCGGGGAAAGCTGACCGTTGTTCCGTTGACGGAAACGGTCGCGGAGTCTTTTTTCACAGTTAATTCAACCGGCATGTAGACGTCGGCTTGGTGAGAAACGATTTCCTGGATAGTGCCCGTTTTGTCTCTGGCGATGATCATGCCGCCGGCGGTCAGTTCTACACGCAACGGATCGGTGGCATCCCCGAGAGTGCACAAAACTATATTGGTGACAGGAACGGAAGTTTTGTACTCAAACCGGATATTTACAATATTTGTGGCCGTAAGATCGAAGGGTTTGATTTCAACGGCGGCGGAACCCTGTCCGCGAATCCGTTTGACATCATTTCCGTAGGTCGTGTCTTCGAACGTCTGATCGGGTTCGAGAACAAAATCCGGCCCTGAACAAGTGTCACGGTTTAACAGCACTTGAAGACCGTTGGTGACCGAACCGCCCGACTGCAATACGGCGTGGTCTCCATCTTCAAGCGCGCGGTCAAAGACCAGCAACTGATCAATCAGGCCGTAATAATTTTTCAAGGCGGAATTTGTCAGCTGGATTGTTCCGAAGAAAAGCGATGCGCCGTTGCTGATATTCGCAATTCCAGGCAACGCGAATTCTTCAACGGTATTATTCATATGCAGACGGATCCGGCTGCCGTTCCATAAGGAAAGCCCCACATAGACAGGACGTCCGGCCGGCAGGGTTGCCGCCATGGTGTAGGTTCCGTTGGCAAGACCTGAAATACTGCAGGAAAGAGCCATATTTTCGCCGACCTGATGAAGGGCCAAAACGATGCCTTTACTGTCTGCACGCCCGTCCAGCAGAACGCCCGGATTGCGCGGAGTGATCACGGCGGCGACGGATAAATTACTGATTCCTGAACCTATTTTCCATTTGGACTGAATCAGTTGACGGTAATCAAAGGCCAGCATGCCGTCTCGCACTTCCGGCCGGCTGTTCATGCGGTGTCTCGGATAAATGTAGTGGCAGTCAGGCTCCGGTTTCGGAGAAATCCGGGCGGTGTAAATTGATCGGCTGTTCCCCTGAGAATAGACCGCATAGAGGGACTGGTCTTTTTCAGCCATTTGGGGATAGGCCACGCCCCACAGATTGTGCGTCAGGCTTACGCCGGGCATCCAGTCATACGCCCGTCCGCTCAGGCTGGTGAACAGGGCGAGGTTATAACGGTCCACATTGTTCTTGTCGGTGTCACCGCGGCGGTGATCATTGTCGAGCATACAGAACCGTCCGCCTGTACCCAGTACATGCATTCGCGAGGCGATCGTTTCCAGCGGGATAAACTCATACTCCGACCAGGTTTTCCCCTTATCCGGACTGGTGGAAAAAAGCAGAATTTCAGTGGCTGATGTCAGGTTGGTTAAGTCCGCTCTCCGGGCAATCATAGCAATTTCGCCGGAATCAAGTTCGTAAACGGTCGGTTCCCACTGTCCGTTTGGCGAAACAGGGAGCTGAATCAATTCTGAAAGACTCCAGGTCGACCCATTATCGTCGGTAATCATGACGGCATTGCGTTTTTCCGCATCGTTAAACGTGCCTGAGTTTTCCCGCATTGTAACCGGAGCCAGTACTCGGCCGGTAGACAGTTGAACCGGGTTTTGGGAGGGAAACGGCCGCCAGACAATGCCGTCCACTTGAGGAGTAACAGCCAGAACTCCGCTATCTCCGGGCAGAAGAAGTTTTTTGTTTTCCCAGCGCCCGGTCGCGGAGGTGAGCTTCGATAGATAGGCTCCGCGCAGAGCCGTGTCCTGTCCGGTTTCCGACCAGGTGCACCAGAGTTCATTGCTGACGGTCAGCAGACTCGGCTGCCACTGCATCAAGAGAGACTGTTCATTCTGTCCCGTCGGATTGATGCAGGTGCTGTTCGTGCTGAAGACGGGAACCGGAACAGACCAGTCTATAAAGTTTGCACTGGTTGAGAGGTAAACCAGTTGTCCCGACTGGCCTTCCGCTTCCACGGTGTTGGCATTCCAGACCGTGAACCAGCGGTTCTGATAGAAGGCGGTTGAGGCGCAGTGGTTATACCGCAGATTCAGGTCGTTATTATCGGTATCAAGCAGAACTGCGCCGGAGACGACAGGCTGATAGACGCTGTAGTTTCGCCAAACAGGGGCTTCGGAAGACTTCAGCGAAAACATCAGTGCGCGCCCTTCGTAAAAAGGCAACACAGTCAATAACAGCATGCTGACAAATGATCGATTCATGGATTCGCTTTTCTGTACTACCCTCAAGGGTAGTCCAAGCGGGTCCATGTTAGTGGGTTGTTATGGTTTTGTCCATCCCCCGGTACTGGGGGGCGCAAGGAAACGAAGGATAACGAAGTAGATTCAAAAACCCTTTAAAATGAATGCATTCCCTGCATCCGGTTATTCCTTGGGGTTCCTTCGTTACCTTGTATGTTCCTTCTTGTATGTTCCTTCTGTGGGGCTAACGACTAGAAAGAACGCGATGAAACGGCAGATGGTTTTTGAAGTGCCTGAAACGGCAGACGGAACAGCGGTGGCTGATTTCCTCGCCGAGCGCTTTCCCTACCATGACCGGACGGGCTGGTGCGACCGCATTGGCGCTGGGTATATGTCGGTTAACGACCAGCCGTGTTCTCCCCACACGTCATTAAAAACCGGCGACCGGTTGGCTTATGAACCCGACGATCGTCCGGAACCGCCGGTTGATTTTAATATCGGCATCATTTCGGATGATGAGGATCTTTTGCTGGTCAACAAAAGCGGTAATCTGCCATGCCATCCGCGCGGCTGTTATTTCAACCATACGCTTTGGGCCTGGCTGAAAAAGGAGCAGGGGCTGGAAGACTTCACGTTCGTCAACCGCATCGACCGCGAAACTTCCGGACTGGTTGTCATTGCTAAAAATTTACCCGCATCAGAAAACTGCCGCAAACAGTTTTCCGGCCGCAAAGTCGTGAAACGTTATAAAGCGCTAGTCGAGGCGCCGGACTTTCCGGCGGAACTGGAAGCTGCCGGATGGCTGGTCGCCGACACGGAATCTGCCATTCGCAAAAAGCGGAAGTTTGTTTCCGAAGGTAGGGACGCATCGCCGAGGCGTCCGCCAGTCCAAAATGCAGTCGAAGAGCGGACCGCTCGGCGATCGGTCCCTACCAATCCGCCATCGGCCGATGCCGAATGGGCGGAAACAAAATTTCGGCTGATTAAACAGTGCGGCGAGATCGCGTTGATTGAAGCGGAGCCGCATACCGGACGGCTCCATCAGATCCGCGCCACGCTTTTGGCGCTGGGAGCTCCGATTGTCGGCGACAAACTCTACGGCGTGGACGAAACCCTCTTCCTGCGCTTTTGCAAAGACACGCTGACCGACGCCGATCGCGCACGGTTACGCATGGATCGTCAGGCTTTGCACGCCTCCGGACTCTGCTTTCGCTGTCCGAAGTTTGGACGGCCTGTCACAGTCGATCTCGATCTTCCTGACGACATGCAACAGTTGCTGAATCTCTTAGGTGGAGCGTGACCGCTGGGTGCGCTCCACCTTAAAGTTGAGATATGTCACCGCAAAAGAACGCAGGGGACGCAAAAAGTCAGGCCGCTTTTAAAAAATCATTCGCGACCATGCGCGGTTAAAACTTCCTCAGCGCCTTGATGCGTTCAAGAACGGGCGGGTGGGAGTATTCGAGGAAGACCTTGAGCGGGTGGGGCGTGAGGTTGGAGAGGTTGTCGACGGAGAGTTTTTTGAGGGCGCTGATCATTTCGCCGGGCTGTTTGGTGGTTTCGGCGGCGAAGGCGTCAGCTTCGTATTCGTGTTTGCGTGAGAGGATGTTGCCGAGCAGTCCGAGGATCATGCTGATCGGTGCGTAGAGGAAGCCGAAGAAGATGAATCCGGCGTAGAGTGTTTCCTTTGGCGCACTTTCAATACGGAATGCTTGATAGAGCCCAGGTTCAGCAATGAAGATAGAGAGGATGAAGAGCATCAGTAGTGACGAAGCCAGCGAGATGACGATCCCTTTTTTGATGTGGCCGAGTTTGCAGTGTCCGATTTCATGCGCCAGCACGCCGACCAGTTCGCCGACGGTGTGTTTTTCGATCAGTGTGTCGAAGAGGGCGATCCGTTTGGTTTTTCCAAAGCCTGTAAAGTAGGCGTTCGATTTGGTGGAACGCTTAGAGCCGTCGATTTTAAAGATACCGCTCAGTTTGTATTTTTGTGCGTCGGCGAAGGCTTCAATCTTCGAGCGCAGTTCGCCTTCTTCGAGCGGGGTGAATTTATTGAAAAGCGGCAGGATGACGACCGGCGCGATGAACATAATGAAAAGCTGGATGACCGCTAGCGCTCCCCATGCCCAGAGCCACGCGTTCGGGACGGAGTTGAAAATCCAGAGGATGAGCGCGAAGATCGGCGCGCCGAGCAGGACGGTGAGAAGCAGTCCTTTGAGGATATCGACGACGAAGGTTTTCGGAGTGGTTTTATTGAAGCCGTATTTTTCTTCGATGACGAAGGTATCGTAGATACTGAACGGAATGCCGACGAGCTGTCCGAGCAGAACAAGGATCCCGCCGAAGACGAGTCCCTGAACAATCATGCTGGCGGAAGCGGTCTGTGCGATGCCGTTGATCCAGCTGAAGCCGCCGAGCAGGATGAAGGCGATGGTGAGTGGAAGCATGATGGCGGCCTGAATTTGTTCAAAACGGGTGGTTTCGCGCAGGTAACGCTGTGATTTGGCGTATTTTTCTGCGTCGTAAATACCCTGAAACTCCGCCGGAATTTCCGTGGAGACATTGCGGACGTTGAGCGTTTCGACAATCAGCGACAGGAGCCAGTTAAAGACCAGCAGAGCGAGGATGAAAATCAGGTATGTGTTCATAATGCCGCGCAGGATAGATGGAGAATGTAGCCACAAAAAGCACAAAAGGGTGCAAACCGAATGAGTTTTCTCGCGCAAAGCCGCCAAGCCGCAGAAGAACAAAAACAGAGTTTCGGCAAAGCCTGTTTTTTCTCATCCGTTGTTATCTGTGTCATCCGTGGTTAAATTTCCGATTCGTCTTTTAGCGCCTTCGCGGCTTTGCGCGAGGAATGGGCAACAAACCTTGTCTTTTGCTTGATGGAAAGGGGGCGGAAAGTTACCCTTCGCCGCTATGAGTAAAACACTGTTTGACAAGATTTGGGATGCGCACGTTGTCAAAGACCTGGGTAACGGCGAGGTGCTGCTGTATATCGACCGCCATCTGGTGCACGAAGTGACCAGTCCGCAGGCTTTTGAAGGTCTCCGTCTGGCCGGCCGCAAGGTGCGCTGTCCGGAGCGGACGTTTGCCACGATGGACCACAATGTTCCGACGGATGAGAACCGGATGAACATCACCGATCCGATTGCCAAGGCGCAGATTGATGCGCTGACGGATAACGCGGCGGAAACCGGTGTGACGCTGTTTCCGCTGGGCGACGATCGCCAGGGCGTTATCCATATCATCGGGCCGGAGCAGGGGATCGTTCTGCCGGGCATGACGGTGGTCTGCGGCGACTCGCATACGGCGACGCACGGCGCGTTCGGTTCGATCGCGTTCGGTATCGGCACCTCCGAAGTGGAACATGTGCTGGCAACGCAGACGCTGCGCCAGAAAAAGCCGAAAAACTATAAAGTGGAATTTACCGGCAAACTGCAAAAAGGCGTGACCGCCAAAGACATGGTGCTGAAACTGATCGGTATGATCGGTACGGCGGGCGGCACCGGCTGCGCCTTCGAATTCTGCGGCGAAGCGATCCGCAGCCTTTCGATGGAAGGGCGTCTGACGATCTGCAATATGGCGATTGAAGGCGGTGCACGCGCCGGTCTGGTCGCGCCGGATCAGGTGACGTTTGACTACATCGCTTCCGGCGACCGTAAGTATGCTCCGAAGGGCGAAGCGCTGAAGAAAGCCGTTGCCGAGTGGAAGAAGCTTTATACCGATGAAGGCGCGAAGTTTGACCATGTGCTGACGATCGATGTGAGCGACCTCGCGCCGCAGGTGACCTGGGGAACCAGTCCCGGCATGGTGATGGACATTAACGGAAAAGTTCCGGCGCTGGATGCCGTTCCGGAATACAGTCCGGCTGACGTGCGCGCGGCGCTGGATTACATGGGCCTTGAGCCCGGCATGAAAATGACCGGCATCAAAATTGATACGGTTTTCATCGGCAGTTGCACCAACGGACGTCTGGAAGACCTGCGCGAAGCCGCCGCGGTCATCAAAGGCAAAAAAGTTGCCAAGGGTGTGCGCGTACTGGTGGTGCCCGGTTCGGAAGCGGTGCGCTATGCCGCCGAAAAAGAACGGCTCGACCGCGTCTTTGTCGAAGCCGGTGCCGAGTGGCGCTATGCCGGTTGTAGCATGTGTCTGGCGATGAACCCCGACAAGCTGAAGGACAAGGAGCGTTGCGCATCGACATCCAACCGCAACTTTGAAGGCCGGCAGGGCAAGGGCGGGCGGACTCATCTGGTCAGTCCCGCAATGGCCGCCGCAGCCGCAATTCACGGACACTTCGTTGATATCCGCGAATTGCTGTAAATTCGAAATCCGAAGAATCATTAGCCACGAAAGAACGCAGAGAACGCAAAAATAACCGCCCACGAATAACTCGAATTAACACGAATATAACAGTCCTGATTTGTGAAAATTCGT
>JBAWXO010000079.1:0-7449 GCA_037144035.1 Kiritimatiellales bacterium | reverse complement strand
CCGCAGGAGGAAACGCGCTCGGCGATCGCGTTCCACCTCTGGAGGGAATCGGGAAGTTTTTACAACCGCTTCGCTAGAGGGACAGCCGAGGAAGTCAGAGGGTTGGGAAAGATTTTTACAGAAGGACACGAAGGAAAACGAAGGGGGAGTTTCACCACAGAGGTCTTAGCGCGGCATAGCCGCAACCAATTTTTGATTTCCGATTGAAGAATCTGGCATCCTCCGTTACCAACTCACAGACAAAAGGACGCAAAGTTGCTGCTGCTGTGCTGGCTGCGTCATCCGCTAATACAGAACAGCTTATGAATATAGCCGCATGAAAAACGTGCAGAAAAAACAAGAAGTTGATGGATAGTAGTACGGATGAACACGGATTGGAATTTTCACCACAGGGCACGGAGGCACAGAGGGCTGATGAAGAAGGAGCAGAGGATTGAAAAAGATTTTTCACAAACAACGAAGTGGAAGACCGCAAGCAGAACACGCAGAGAGGATTCCACGGGCTGGAAAACAGAACCGCAACAGGCACCTGGAGAAGATGATGCAGAAGCCGCGGTCCGTGATCGCGGATGAACAGGAACAACACGATCCTGCAAGACCCTTTTTCAATCTGACATCATCGGCTGGAAAATGGACAACGTCACTATCATGTCACTCATGGTACGGAATTAATCTGAACAATATTTTCAACAGAAGGCCCGGGCAACGGGACTTTCTACTGTTTGCCTCTCCCGTTGGTCGTTGCCCCGCAATAGAGGAGCCTCTCTCGCTTCGCTCGGGTGGAAAGCTCAGCTTTTGAGCAGGTGGCGCAAAGCGGCACGTAATGCCGGAACGGTGAAGGCTTCCGTTTCGATTTCGGTGAAGCGTCGACCGATGTGATCCGGATGATGCGAATCAGAAAAGCGGACAACCGGCCAGCGGCAGGCTACTTCAGGATCAATCGCCCCGACCACCTCAACGGCATCGTACGGCAGGTCGGGCAAAAATCCGAGGTGCGAAATCGCGCCGCACATTGCACGGTCGATGTGCGAAGGAATACAAAGTGCGCCAGCCTTGAGCGCCATCGGCACCAGATCAAAGAAGGAAATATCCGTTCCGGTGTTCAGGAGTTTCGGAACAAAGCGCGTCACTTTTTCGTCGACGGTGACAACCGGCTGATCGCCGAAGAGGTTCGGGTCGTTCGGCTGGTCGGGTAAATGGCTGTAGATCATGCACCCGAAGTCGAGGGCGCGCTTTAGGTCGTCGAAGATGCAAAGGACATGAACTTCTTCGGCGGCGGACGCTTCGAGCCCATAAAGGCAGGCCATGCCGGCTTCGGCGCAGGCCTGATGAAATGCTGGCAGATTTTCTACACAGCTGTGGTCGGTGAGCGCGATACAGTCGATTCCGGCAGCTTTGGCGAGCGCGACGATGGTGCGCGGCGACATTTCGAGCGCGGCGCACGGTGAGAGGCAGGAGTGAATATGGAAATCGATGAATGCTTTCATCGATAAATTCCTAAATCCGAACTTCGAAATCCTAAACAATTCAGAATTTTAAATTTTCCAAACTTCAGCATTGCTTCGAGATTCCAAATTCGTGCTTCGAGTTTTACTTGCCAAGCCATTTGGCGAGTTGACAGGTGGTTGCAAACTGACTGCCGGAGGAAATAAAAACAGCGATGTTTTCCTTGGCGGCGACGGCCAGCATGTCCGGCGAAGCCGTCCGTCCGTGGCAGAGAATGACGGCAGAAGCCCCGGTGAGCGCAGCAACCGCAATGGTATTTTTGTGAGCCTGAATGGTGATGAGCACATCGCCTTCTTTGAGATGCGCCATAACATCACTGAGCAGATCCGATGTGTAGCCGCCGGTGATTTTAACATTACCGGAAGCCGGCTCCACACTGTGGAGACCGGAAAACGCCAATTCACTTGTGTTCATATCGTATCTCCTTCGTCGCTACAGATGACAAATGGCAAGTGTGAGTGGCAAGTGGATTTTTCATTTGTCACGCTTCCCTAGACTTATGATCGTTGCGCTAAGAATGCGGGACATCTCATCTGCCACCGCCATACGCTTTTTTACGAGCTCCACCGGAATCCAGTGACGCAAACGCCAATACCGCCCGCAGGTTTCGCGCAATGAACCGCGGGCTATGCTCAAGAATCGGCGATATTCAACCGAACTTTGCCGGCCATACCCCTCCTCGATATTGGATGCCACAGAGTCAGCGCCGGCCAGCTGCTGGCTAACAAGACGCTCGACACGATGCGACCTCATATACTTATCCATATCATCAACAATACGATCAAATAATTCGAGAGACTTCGTGTATGCGGCAAAATTTTCGAGATTCCCACTGCTCATATTCTCTCCCTTGCCACGGGCCACCATCACTCGCCACCCCCCCAATAAACAACCGCTTTAACCATGGTGCCCATGTCGACACCAGACTGAATGACAAATTCATCGGAAAGCCGTTTGGCGTTGGGAAGACCCATGCCGGCTCCGAACCCCTGTGAACGAATCCAGTCGCTGGCGGTGGAATACCCCTCGGACATGGCTTGATCAATATCCGGAATGCCGGGCCCGAAGTCGTTGGCCGTGATGCGTACACGGTCGCGATCAACGTAAAGCGAGAGCGTTCCCCCGAACGAATGGGCAATGATATTTATTTCGAGTTCATAGCAGGCGACGGCCGCACGCCGGATTGTTTTCGGAGAAACGCCACGCGCCTGCAACTGTTCCCGGAGTTCCGCCGTGGCTTTCCCGCCGGATTCGAAATCGTAGCGGGCGATCCGGTATATGCGGTGAAAAATGCAGTTTTCTGAAGTGGCCGGCGGTGTGATGCGGCCGCCTTCCGTTTCGATGGCGTCGAGCTGGCGGGAAAGCTCCTGAATCAATGCCATATTGATATTGCGCAGCGTGACCATGCCGGTCAGTTCGTTTTTACGGTTCACCACAGGGAAACGACGATACGGAAATTTGCTGAAAGCCGACATGGCGAACGAGAGCGGCTGCTCTTCGGCCAGCGTGCGCACACCGGTAACCATATGCATAGCCACCGGATCCTGCATCCAGCCTTGTTCGAAGGCGTTCATGATGTCGTGCACGCTAACGAGACCGATCACATGCTTATCATCCACGACCGGCACACCGCTGATCGCATTATTTTTCATGATCGTCTGCACGTCGCGCATGGTGCAGCTGCGCGTGACAGCAAAAACTTTACGGGTCATCACATCGCTGATTTTCAGGTTGGCCGCCAGTTCCTGGATGCGCAGGGACATATCTTCGGCTGGCTGAAGCTGGGGCAAGGAGCTCATGCGGGCTCCATCAAATGTCCGATGCGGACGCAGGATTCGAATTTAGGAAGCGGCGTATAAAAAAGCGGAAGCCCCTGCTTCGCTGCGGCCTTTCCGAGCGCAACAGGAATATGCCTGCGGTTGACGAGTACAACGGCGGCGGCGGCGGTCACATCGGCCGTGCGCAGCACCTGTTCGGAAAGCAATGAAGTAAGCAGAAGAATGTTTTCCCCATCCGCGATCAAAATGTCGCTGATTAAATCAGAGGCGAATATTCCTTCGATCTCACGATCCTCCCATCCAGCGGGCCCATTCACGGTTTTGGCTGCCAGCGCTTCAACAAGCACTTTAAGTTTTTTCATTTCGATTCCTCGCCGGGCGGCGTTGCGTTCTCTGTGACATGGATTTGATAAAAAATATTTTCGATCTCCTGTTCAACGTTAATATTTTGAATAATGAAATTCTCCGAGCTGCGCAGAGAGAGCGGTGCAAAATTGATGACCCCTTTGATGCAGGTTTTTTTCAAGGAATCAATGATGGACTGCGCTGAGGATTCAGGCACCGTCAGAGCAGCGACTTGAATATTTTTTTCAGCAATAAAATCCTTAATCTTGCTGATGTGTAAAATCGGGATGGGCGCCGTTTCATCCAGAACAGCCGGATCACTGTCAAATCCGGCAGCCACACGGATTCCAACCCTCGGAAAGCCGTTATAGTTCATCAGCGCCCTACCCATTTTTCCGCAACCGATGATGATAATTTTCTGTTTACGGTCTTTGCCGAGAATGACGTTAAGGCGACCGATGAGCTCCTCAATTTGATAACCGCCGCGTTTGTTCCCGGTCAGTCCGAATAGGGAAAAATCCTTGCGAACCAGAGAAGGCGAAACGCCGACGGCATCTGCCATGTTATCGGAGAAGACCCGAACGAAACCGAGTCCTTTCATTTTCTGCATGACGTCACGGTATTTGAGAAGACGGTCAATAACGGCAGATTGGGTTTTCATTAAACTCTCCTTTTTGTTATTTAAATCACATTTTTTTACACAATCTTGTCTTTTAATGTCAATATTATTACCTGACTTGGCGTTAATATAACTTTTCTGTCACAATTTTAGTTGTACCATTTCTAAAACCAAGTACGCTTCTGCGTTCAATTTTGGAGGAACCTATGTCTGAGAACAAGCTAACGGCTGAATTGATCCGATTTATCGATGAGTGGAAAAACAAACAGGGCAACCTGATCATGGTGTTGCACCGGGTGCAGGAGCACTTTGGTTACATTCCGCGCGAGATCGCCTTTGAAGTGGCTGACCGGTTGGACGTGCCTGTTGCCAAAATCTACGGAGTGATCACTTTCTATCATCTTTTCAAACTCACCAAGCCCGGACGGAACCGGATTGCGGTTTGTATGGGCACCGCCTGCTACCTCAAAGGCGGCGAAGACATTATTCTCGAACTGGAGCGCCAGCTCGGTGTCGGCCTCAACGCCGTTTCACCGGACGGCGAGTTTTCGATGGAGGCGGTCCGCTGCATCGGATGCTGCGGCCTGGCTCCGGTGATGACTGTCAACGGCGAAGTATTTGGCAGCGTAAAAACTGCGCAGCTCAAAAAAATTCTGGATCAAGCCCGGGGGAAATAGTGCACGCAACGCTATGCGATCTGATGATGGACATGATTCAAAATTCCGTCGAAGCAGATGCTACGGTGATTGAACTGATGATCCGCGAAACAGAAGAGCACTTTGAGTTTGAAGTGAAAGATAACGGCAAAGGTATGAACAACGAAACACAGGCCAAAGCGATTGACCCGTTCTACAGCGACGGACGCAAGCACGCGCACCGCCGCGTTGGCCTCGGCCTGCCCTTTCTGTTTCAGACCGCTGAGGCCGCCGGGGGCAAAGCCGCGATTCAATCAAAAGAACATCACGGAACGGTCATCGGTTTCCGCGCCAAGGCACAGCATGTTGATCTGCCGCCGTTCGGCGACTTCACCGGGGCAGCGGCCATGATGCTAACGCTGTTGCCGGAAGGTGAAGTGAAAATTACACGAATGTTAAACGGAGAGAGCTACACGCTTTCCCGCTGCGAACTGGAAGACGCACTGGGCGATCTGTACAGTGCGGGAAACCTTACACGGCTCAAAACCTATATCGCCGCGCAGGAAGAAGATTTAAGAAAGGCAGGATAAACAATGGCCAAGTTAACACTGGAAGATTTGAGAAAATTGCGCGATGAAACTAAAAAAACCATGTCCCAACGCAGCGCTGAAGGCAAGCGGGCGGAAGTCGTGATCGGCATGGGAACCTGCGGTATTGCCGCCGGAGCCAAAGCGGTTTTTGACGCCTTCCTTGACGAAATGAGCAAGGCCGGCATCGAAGACGTCACGATCAAACAGACCGGCTGCATGGGTCTTTGCTTCTCCGAACCGACCGTCGAAGTAATCTGCGACGATATGCCGCACGTCGTCTACGGGAATGTTGACGACAAAACCGCGCGCCGCATCGTCCGTGAACATCTGGCGGGCAAGGCGCTGGTCAGCGACCATATTTTTGACAAACCTTCCACGGATATCATTAAGAACGCAGGTAAGTAATTATGGCATACAAAAACTATATTCTGGTCTGCGCGGGAACCGCGTGTGAGTCGAACAAAGGCAAAGCCCTCTACGAGGCGCTTGAAAAAGAAATCAAAGCCGCCGGCGTAGAGGCCGAAGCTCAGCTGGTAAAAACCGGCTGTTTCGGTTTCTGCGAACAAGGCCCGATCGTCAAAATCCTGCCCGACGAAAGTTTCTACGTTAAGGTCGGTCCGAAAGATGCTCATGAAATCATCGCGGAACACATCGTCAAGGGCCGCAAGGTTGAGCGCCTTTTGTACAAGGAAAGCAAGTCGGAGAACGATCCGCGCGCTGACGACATCAGCTTCTACCGCAAACAGCTCCGCATCGTTCTGCGTAACTGCGCGGTGATTAATCCTGAAATCATCGATGAATACATCGCCCGCGACGGATACGCCGCGCTCGAAAAAGCGCTTTTCGACATGACGCCAGACAGCGTGGTAAAAGAAGTAACTGACTCCGGTCTGCGCGGCCGCGGCGGCGCAGGCTTCCCGACCGGCCGCAAATGGATGTTCACAAAAAACACGGCGGCCGACCAAAAATACATTGTCTGCAACGCCGATGAGGGCGATCCGGGAGCCTATATGGATCGCAGTGTGCTCGAAGGCGACCCGCACTCCGTCCTCGAAGCCATGACCATCGCCGGGTATGCCGTCGGAGCCAGCAAAGGCTTCATCTATATCCGCGCCGAATATCCGCTGGCCATTGACCGTTTGAACAATGCAATGGCTCAAGCGAGAGAATACGGACTGCTCGGCGAAAAAATTCTGGGCACCCCCTTTTCGTTCGACATCGAAATCCGTCTCGGCGCCGGAGCCTTCGTCTGCGGTGAGGAAACCGCCCTGCTTGCCTCAATCGAAGGCAACCGCGGCATGCCGGTGCCGCGTCCTCCCTTCCCGGCTGTTAAAGGTCTTTGGGGGAAACCGACGGTCATCAACAACGTCGAAACCTACGCCAATATTCCGGTTATTCTGCTCAAAGGCTCCAAATGGTTCAGCAGCATCGGCACCGAAACGTCTAAAGGTACCAAGGTCTTTGCGCTGACTGGAAAAATCAACAACTCCGGATTGATCGAAGTTCCGATGGGCACTACGTTGCGCGACATCATCTATGATATCGGCGGCGGTATTGCCAACGGCAAGAAATTTAAAGCCGCGCAGACCGGCGGGCCGTCCGGCGGCTGCATCACCAAAGAATTCCTCGACACCCCGATCGACTACGAAACCTTGCAATCCATCGGCTCCATGATGGGTTCTGGCGGAATGATCGTGATGGACGAGGACGACTGCATGATCGACGTCACTAAATTCTACCTTGAATTCACGGTGGACGAATCGTGCGGTAAATGCGCCCCCTGCCGGATCGGCGGGCGCACCTGCTACAACATTCTGGATCGCATCAGCAAAGGTAAGGGCGAGCTGGGAGATCTTCAGAAGCTGAAGGACATCGGCCATGCCATGCGCAAAGCCTCGCTCTGCGGACTCGGCCAAACCGCGCCTAACCCGTTCATGTCGACCATGAAATATTTTGAAGAAGAATACCGCGCGCAC
>JBAWXO010000078.1:0-7567 GCA_037144035.1 Kiritimatiellales bacterium | reverse complement strand
GTAAAGCGCTGTTCAGAAATGAATTTTTAAAAGACGGCAAGGTAGCGGTTCAAACCCAGACGGCCTGTGCGCTGGCCATTGCGTTGGATTTGCTGGCCGGCGACGATCTGGAAAAAGCCAAACAGTGCCTCATCCAATGTGTGGAAAAACACAATGGATATCTTACCACTGGCTTTGTCGGTACCGGCTATCTTTGTCCGGCGCTGACGAAAGCCGGCCGTTGCGATTTGGCCGTACAGCTGCTTTTAAATGAAGAGTATCCGTCGTGGCTGTATGAAGTGAATAACGGCGCGACGACCATCTGGGAGCGCTGGAACAGCTGGACGGAAGAAAACGGCTTCGGCGATGTGGGGATGAACTCCTTCAACCACTATGCCTTTGGTTCGGTTTGCGAATGGATGTTTGAGTCACTGGCGGGCTTCCGTCCGGCAGAGCCTGGATTTGAGCGGATAATCGTGGAACCCAGCTTCACCGGGAAGCTGGATTTTGTGAAAGCCTCTTACGATTCCATTCAGGGACGGATTGCGATTGAGTGGCGGAAGACGGCGGAAGGATTTTTTCTTTATCTGGAAACACCGGTGCCTGCCGAAGTACGGCTTCCATCCGGTAACCAGCGCGTGGAAAAAGGAACCCATACCTTTAAGGAGATCTCATGACGAAGAAACATCCGGTGCACAAAGCCTCGGCCAATGAACGGGTTCCTCTAAAAACACGGATCGGCTGGGGCTTTGGCGGTGTAGCCGATAACTACATCATGAATACGCTGAATGCGCTGGGATTGTTGCTCTACGTTGACTTTTTCAAAGTCAGTCCCGTGCTGGCTGGTACCGCGATGTTTATTCCCCGCTTTATCGATGCACTGATTGATCCGGTGGTCGGCAATATTTCCGACAACACGCGCAGTCGCTGGGGACGTCGCCGTCCGTACATGGTATTCGGTGCGGTGTTTTCGGCCATTTTACTTCCCTTGCTGTGGATGCCTCCGTTTGCCGGAACCGCCGGGAACGTCTGGTATCTCAACGGGCCGTTTCTCTGGCTGGTTGTGATGGGGCTGATTTACACGCTGGCCTACACCTTGTTTGTGGTTCCTTACACGGCGCTCGGCTATGAGCTGACCAACGATTACGACGAGCGCACCCGCGTGCTCGCCTGGCGCATGTACATCGGTCTGGCCGCCAGCATGACGGTTCCGTGGCTCTACCGATGGTGCACGCTGGACTTTTTTCCGGATGAAATCATCGGTGCCCGCTGGGTCAGCATCTGGGTCGGGATGGTGATCATTATTACCGGGCTTCTACCGGTTTTTCTCTGCCGCGAACGCGAGGATGTAAAACAGCAGGAGACCATTAAAATTGTCGATGCCATGAAGTATACCCTGACGAATAAGCCGTTTCTGATTCTGCTGGTCGCCTATCTGATCATCATCATCGGCCTTTTTTCGGCGGGCAACCTCGGCTTTTTCATCAACATCTATTACGTCTGTCAGGGCGACAAGGCCTTTGCCGGAAAACTCGGCGGACTTTGCGGAACCATTGGCGCGATTGTTTCATATCTGAGTATGTTCATCGTGACGGCGGTCTCCGTGCGGTTCAGCAAGAAGGTCGCCATGATTCTCGGGCTGAGCTTTGCGCTGGCAGGCGTGATCGGCGCGTGGTGGGCGCTGGATCCGCGCTGGCCGTACGCTCAGGTGCTGACGACTATTATTTCCATGCTGGGCCTTCAGGGCTGCTGGCTGATGGTCAGTTCGATGGTGGCCGACATTTGTGACGAAGACGAACTGTCCACGGGCCTGCGCCGCGAAGGGATGTTCGGGGCAGTCAACGGCTTTGTGCTCAAGGCCGCGCTGGCGTTGACCTCGTTAATCGGCGGCTGGTTACTGACGTTTTCCGGCTTCGATCCGCAAACGGCTTCGACCGGCATTAGCGTTGAAACCGCGCTGATGATGAAAAATCTGATCATCGGATTCCAGGTTGTCGCGCTGATCGCCGCTATTGTTGTGTTCGTTTTCTATCCCATTTCCCGCAAACGCGCGGAAGAAACGCGGCGGATTCTGGAGGAGCGGAAGAAGGGTTCTCCCGCATCTGAGTGACAAATACCGAACAAGGAGTTTTGAATGAGAAGCCAGATGGCCTGCCTGCTGAGTTGGTTTGTTCTTTCTTCCGCGAAGGCAGAAGAAAAAACGAATTTCATTCTGTTGCTCACCGACGACCAGTCTTATCACTTGAGTCTGATTGGAACGCCGGGACTGAAAACTCCGAATATCGATGCCCTGGCAAAGCGCGGGGTGTTCTTCACCAAAGCCTATGCGGCATCGGCATCCTGCGCCCCGTGCCGTGCGTCGATCCTGACGGGCATGTATCCGCACTCCAGCGGCGCGTGGCGCAATACCGCCGGACCGGAAAATCTGAACGCGCCCGATGAGGAATTCGGCAGAAAAGCCTCCAAAAAGGATTCTGTCGGCGTGCATGAAGATATTCCCACGCTGATTGAATTGCTGAATGCCAACGGGTACTTCACCGGCATCACTGAAAAGTGGCACCTCAGTCCGCCGTGGAAGTTTCCATTTAACTTCCGCAATCAGGCCAGTCTCAGGCCGGAGGGCAGTGCGGATGCTGTGCAAAAATTTCTTAAAGCTGCCGGCGGTAAACCGTTCTTCCTTCAGGCGAATGTGGATAACACGCACCGCCCGTACCAGACGCACATCGGGCTCAATAAAGATCTTCCCCGTGTAAATCCGGCGGACGTTGTGATTCCTCCCTGCTGGCCGGACACGCCGAAAACCCGGCAGGACTATGCCGAATATCTGACCACCGTGCAGCATGCCGATGCCGTCATCGGAGCCATCATTCAAACGGTCAAAGATGCCGGACGGTTCGATAACACGATCTTTATTTACTCCAGCGATCAGGGCTTCTGCTACACCCGGGCCAAGGCCACCGCCTACGACTGGGGTGTGCATATCCCTCTGGCGATCGCCGGTCCGGGTGTCGTGAGCGGGATCGAATCGGTGGCGCTGGTCAGCCATGTTGACTTGATGCCGACCATTCTGGATTTCGCCGGTATTGAGATTCCAAAAACCGTGCAGGGCAAATCACTGCGTCCGATTCTTGACGGATCCGCCGCCGATGTCGGGCGGACCTATGTCTGTTCGGAGCACAACGCCCACGGCGGCGGGGCTCAGGAATACTATCCCACCCGCAGTATTACGGACGGACGTTACCGGTACATATGGAACATCGCTTATAAAAAGGTTCCCGATTTTGATATCGACACCCTGGCCACTGATCCGAATTACCGGAAGACTTCACACTCGCCCGCCTGGATGTGCTGGGACGCCACACCTAGCGATGTCTGGCAGAACAACGCCTGCGAGGAAATCATTTTTTACAAGGAACAGTTTCCGGAACCTTACGCCCTGCTGAAGGCGGCGTTTTTCCGTCCGGAAGTCGAGCTGTACGATCTTGAGAACGATCCGTACGAAATGAAAAATCTTGCGGAGAATCCCGAGTACAAACCGGTGCTCAATAAAATGCGCCGGGCGTTGAGTGATTGGATGGAAGAGACCGGCGACAAGGGCGACCCGCGCAGCATTAAACGAAATGAAAAATAAAGTATAAAAAATGAAATCAAGAATCATAGCATTACTGGCCGCATTGGTTGCGCTAGGAGGCGCATTATGGGCCGAGGTTTCGTTTGCCCCCATTTTCAACCCCGGTGCAGTTCTGCAATGTGGATTGCCGGTGACCATCTGGGGTAAGGCCGATCCCGGTGAGACAGTCGAAGTTTTTCTCGATGGGAAAAAGGCCGCTTCCGCGACGGCTGGCACGGACGGCCGCTGGTGCGAAGCCATCCCTGCACAGGCCCCCGGCGGTCCACACACACTTTTGGTATCCAGCGGCACCTCGACGGCCGTGATCGAAGATATCGTATTTGGCGAAGTCTGGCTTGCCACCGGTCAGTCCAATATGGCCATGCAGCTCAAGGGGACTCGCGGCGGTGAAGAGCGACTCGCACAAGCGATTCCTGAAATCCGGTTTGTTCAAATACCCCGGAAGGTCGGTCTGCCAGTGGAAGGTGAGTTTACGGAACAGAATATCCCATGGGAAAAGTTTATACCGGGGCCGAACGCCAAAATGTCGGCCGTTGCGTTCTATTTTGCCGAGAAGCTGTTGCCGGCGACCGGGCGTGCGGTGGGGATTATCCAGTGCTCGGTCGGGGGAACCCCTGCGCAGGCGTGGACTCCGGCCTGGGCATTGGACGAGCGGCCGGAGTTAAAATATTATGCCGATGCTGTTCGCGCGGCCATGGCTTCAGGAACCTCCCAGGAGCGATGGATCAAGGAGGTTGATGCGCTCAATGTGTGGAGCCGTGACACAATAAACTGGAGGAAGACGAAGCAAGGGCCGCCCCCGAAACATCCCGGAACGCCGAATCCGGGGAACCCTTGGAATCCCCAGAGCCCGACCGTACTGTTTGAGAACATGCTTGCCGCCGTGATCCCTTACACTGCGCGTGGCGTTATCTGGTATCAGGGAGAAAGCAACGCCATGAATCCAGCGGAATACCGGGTGCTTTTTCCAACGATGATCGGCGCATGGCGGAAGCTGTGGAATGCTCCGGAGTGGCCTTTTCTTTTTGTCCAGCTTGCAGCCTTCGGCGACGTGCCATCTCAGGACTGGCCAGCCCTTCGGGCGGCCCAGACCTTCACCCGCGACACCGTTCCGCAGACCGGTATGGCGCTGGCCATTGATTGCGGCGATAAATCAGATATCCATCCTAAGTCGAAGCAACCGGTGGGAGAGCGCTTGGCGCTGCTCGCTCTCGACCAAGTCTATGGCAATAAGGTGATTTCACGCGGTCCGCATTTGAAGTCGGCTTCCATCTCTGGGAACGGGGTTGTGTTGTGCTTCGACTTTGTTGCGGACGGACTCAAGGCTTCCGATGGAGCGGCGATGCTGCCCGGCTTTGAACTGGCAGGAGCCGACGGGATATTTCATCCGGCCAGCGCGCGCTTGCAGGAAAAAGACTGCGTCGAGATATCCTCCGACTCCGTTGCTGAGCCGAAAGTTATTCGCTATGCCTGGGCCAACTGGGTTGAGCCTCCGGTAACTCTGCAAAATTCAGCCGGGCTGCCTGCTGAGCCGTTCCAGGAAGAAGTGAAATAGAAAAGTGAGGCGTTAAATGATTCATAAGCGAGCCCTTGCGGGGATTTTTGCCACCGTTGCGTTCAGCGCAACCGCCGAACCGGCCCGCCCGCCGAACATCCTGCTGATCGTGGCGGATGATTTGGGATATTCCGACCTTGGTTGCTACGGTGGAGAGATCGACACCCCGAGTCTTGATCGGCTGGCTAAGGAGGGTGTCCGGTTTTCAAATTATCACGTCAACCCGATGTGTGTCGTCACGCGCACCAGTCTGATGACCGGACACACGCATTCGCAATCGGATAACTATCGCCGGTCGTTGCCTGTTGCGCGGCTGATGAGACAAGCCGGTTACGCCACCTCCATCTCGGGTAAGTGGCATCAGCCGGGGAACCCCTTGGATGCGGGCTTCGATTCTTTCTACGGGTTTCTGGGGGGAGAAATCGATTCATGGACCGGAAAGCATGCGGGCAAAAACTCCATTCAGACCAACCGCGCAGAACCCGGCATGGTGCCCGCCGGATGCTACAGCTCCGACGCTTTTACCGATGACGCCATAAGGCAGATTGATGCTGCGGTGAAGCAGGGCAAACCATTCTTTACCTATCTCGCCTACAACGCGCCGCACAGCCCGTTGCTCGCGCCCAAGGAAAATGTCGTCAAATACTATGACCGTTATCGCGATGGATGGGATTCTCTCCGGCAGCAACGCTTTGACCGCATGCAGAAAATGGGGATCCTAGATGACCGCTATGTGATGACGCCAGCTGAAGCCGAGGTGACGCGGTGGAATGAACTGCCGCCCGGCGTACAGGCGCTGGAAAGCCGTCGCATGTCGGCCTTTGCCGGTATGGTCGATCGGCTGGATGAGAATATCGGGCGCCTGCTACAGCATTTGCGGGAACGGGGTCTGGATGAAAACACACTGGTCGTTTTCATGTCCGACAACGGTGGCGATTACGGTAACGGTGATATCAGGACCGACGCTAAGGCGATCCCGTGGGAGCCCAATGGCGGCGGAACAATTCCCTATGCCTCGACCGGCTGGGCCTATCTCAAATGCACACCGTTCCGCTGGTATAAATCTTCTGCGCAAGAGGGCGGCGTTTCTGTGCCGTTCATCGCGCGCTGGCCGAAAGGACTGTCCAGCGCGCCCGGCAGCATCTTGAAACAGCGGATTCATGTGACCGATCTGTATCCGACCTTTATCGAACTCGCCGGCATTCCTTATCCAAGCAAAGACGGTGATCGTCTGCTCACGCCGCTTTACGGTCATTCCATGTTGCCGCTGTTTCGCGATCCGTCGCTCCCGCCGCTCGCCATCCACGATGAAATTTTCTGGGAGTTCAGTTTTGTCGGGAAAGGACTGGTTCAGGGCGACTGGAAAATATCCAGCATCAGCGATGGCCCGTGGAAGCTTTACAACATCATGCAGGATCCGGCCGAGTCGAAGAATCTTGCCGCAGAGATGCCCGAAAAACTCGCGGCCCTGAACGACCGCTGGTTCGACTTCTCAAAAAACAATACCGCGATGCCGCCTGACTGCCGGCAGCCGTTGAAGAATTATCAGGAGGGGTGGGGGTTCGAGCGTATCCGCATGGTCATGCCGTCATTCGAATCGGCCAAGCCGCATGAGTCTTCAGTAAATGTTCCGCTGGATACGGATTTGAGTTTTACCTTCTCGCAACCGATCAGCTTTGCCGGTTCAAAAGGAAAGACCATCCGGCTCTACGCGGCAGGCGAGCCCGAAACGCCGGTTTGGCAGGCCGACCCGGAGCCGGGTCATCCGGCGGAAGGTAAAAATACGGTGGTGTTTGATGATTTACCGAAGCTGAACCCGGAGACGACGTATTTTGTGCTGGCCGATCCGGGCTGGATCACGCTTGGCGGAAAACCTGCCGGAGCGCTCAACGATGGAGCTTACTGGTACCGTTTTCGCACAGGTGAATAATGCATAAGAATTTTATTAAGAAGGAGCTGTTTATGAAGAGACATCTTTTATCAGGAATTGCCGTTGCAGCCGGATTGACCGGATTGAGCAACGCGTCCGAAGACCGTAAACCGAATGTCATCGTTATTCTTACGGACGACTGGGGTTATGGCGACTTGGGCGTGTATGGCAACCGGGATGATGTCAAAACGCCGAACCTCGATCGGCTGGCGAAAGACGGGGTTCTTTTCACCGACGGCTATATCACCGCGCCCCAGTGCGCGCCGTCCCGCGCCGGCCTGATGACCGGGCGCTATCAGCAGCGGTACGGATTTGACACAATTCCGGACTGTCCTTTGCCGCTGGAGGAAAAAACGCTGGCGGATCGCTTGAAGAGCGCCGGGTATGTGACCGGCATGGTCGGGAAGTGGCATCTGGATCCAAACCATACGAGCTTGAAGTGGGCTCGTAAATACAAGCCGGAAGCGATTAG
>JBAWXO010000077.1:0-7621 GCA_037144035.1 Kiritimatiellales bacterium | reverse complement strand
TCATTTTGTCCGCTCGCCATCAGCGCCTTCAGTAAACTCATTTGTAGCCCCAGCTGCTGGCCGTTCTGATCCAACAATTGGATGCACAGCGGAACCGCTTCGGCATATCGCCCCCGGCGTATATAAATATCGACCAGAAGTTTCTGTGCCGCCTGATTGGCCGGCACGATGCGCAACGCCTGCCCCAATCGCTGGATCGCATCTTCATCGATTCCCCTGAGGGAGAGCGCTTCGGCTGCGCGAAAAAGCTGCGCGGCCAGATCCCATTGCTTCAGCCGCTGTTCAATCAGCGCTGGATCAACCATCAGGTCCTGCGCTGTCGGAGTTCCGGCAGAAACGACGCCGGGACTGGACGTTTTTTCCATCACGGCGGCGGCGGATTCCCACCGCTGCTGCTCTTTATCGGATGGTTCGGCTATGCGGGTCAGCACCAGCTTCAGTATAAAAAATCCGCCAACCAGCAACACGATGATCAGACCCGCCCGGAGCAGGAGAATGGCACTTGCCCAGTCACTGGCGCGGTTGTTGTTTTCGCGGCGGCGATCCGGACGATGCCGCGAGGTTCGGTGCGTCTGGCGCGCACCCCTGTCATCGGAATATTCATCTAACGGGGCATGTCCGGCGTGCTGTGAGTAGAAGTTATCGGGATCCGGTCTTGCGGGTTTCGCACGGACTCCGTCCGGCCGGGCCTTTTTTTTGTGAAAGAATTTCATGATTTCATGAGCTCCGGGCTGAAAATAAAACGGTTGCAGTATCGGGCGGGGTGCGTAAAGTGTCAAGCATCCGCAGGATGCTGCACAAGGCCCGCTCGGAGACGTTTATGGAACTTTTTATTCTGATTCTTTTGGCGTTTATCGCCCTGCTGGCGCTGGTTCAGTTCGGCCTGGCGCTGCGAGGAAGCGCCCAGCAGGATACGCGACTCGAGATGCTTACGCGCGGTCTCAATACGTTGACCGAACAGATCGATGCCCGCGCCCGCAAAAGCGAAGAAGCCGTTCAGAGGCAGATTGAAAAACTGGTCGCCTCCAACAATCAGCGGCTGGATCAGATCGGCGAGAAGGTCGAGCAGCGTCTCGAAAAAGGATTTAAGGAAACCACGACCGTTTTCGGCGATGTTCTTAAACGGCTGGCGCTGATCGACAAGGCGCAGGAAAAAATAGACAAACTCACCGTGAATGTTGTCAGTCTGCAGGAAGTGCTTTCTGATAAACGTTCGCGCGGCGCTTTTGGCGAGGTACAACTTGGCGCGCTCATTTCCAACATGATGCCAGAAAACAGTTATTCGCTTCAGCACACTTTCCCGAACGGCGTACGCGCCGATTGTGTGCTGTTTCTTCCCGAGCCGACCGGCACCATCTGCATCGATTCAAAATTCCCTCTCGAAGGCTATCAGCGCATGACCGACCTGTCGCTGGGCGATGCCGACCGCACCGCCGCCGAGCGGCAGTTCCGTCAGGACATCAAAAAACACATCAAGGATATCGCCGCAAAATACATTATTCCCGGCGAAACCTCTGACGGCGCTATGATGTTTATTCCGGCGGAAGCCGTCTTCTCTGAAATTCACGGGCACTATCCGGATCTCGTCGAAGAGGCGCAGCGCGCGCGCGTCTGGATGGTTTCTCCGACCACCATGATGGCTGTGCTCACCACCGCCCGGGCCGTGCTCAAAGACGCCGCGACCCGCCAGCAGGTGCACGTTATCAAAGAGCATCTGGTGGCGCTGGCACAAGATTTCAGTCGGTTCCAGGAGCGGATGGACAAGCTGGCTGCGCATATCGGCCAGGCGCACAAGGATGTTGATGACGTGCAGACCTCCGCGCGAAAAATCACCAGCCGTTTCGGTAAAATCGAAAAGGTTGAGCTCTCCGGCGAACATCCCGTTCTGCCGGACGACGCGAACGAAGATTGAGTTGAAAAACTCTGTTGGGTTTCGGATTTGAACTCACGGAATGAAGGTGGTACGTTGCCCGCCGTTAATTAAAAGGAGAGAACCATGGCTTATGTAATTTCTAATGACTGCTCAATGTGCGGCGCTTGTGAAAGTGCGTGCCCGGTAGAAGCGATCAGCGCAGGCGACGGTAAATACGTCATCGACGCCGGCAGCTGCACCGACTGCGGCGCATGCGAAGCAACCTGCCCGATGGGCGCTATCAGCGCAGCTTAAGGTTGGTTTCATGCACACGGAAAGGCTCCTTGCGAAAGCGAGGGGCTTTTTTTATGCCGGGAAAAAGCGGAGCAAGGCCAGTGTAGAAACGATGCCCGTCAGCATACCAAAGAATACCTCGAGGCGCGTGTGCCCCAGCAGCTCCTTCAGCTTGATCTCAGAGAAGTGGTGCTCTTTGAATACTTCATCAACGATCTGATTGAGCAGGCGCGCCTGTTCCCCCGCCGCCGCGCGCACAGTCTGGGCATCGAACATCACAATAGCGGCGAAAAAGAAACTTACGGTGAATGCGGGTGAGGCGAAGCCTTCAGTCAAACCCATGGCCGTCGCCACCCCGCTGGCCAGCGCGGAATGAGCGCTTGGCATCCCGCCGGTGCTCGCCAGATAGCTGAAATCCAGCCGATGGCTTTGCACCAGACAAATGATCATCTTGGTCGACTGCGCCACCAGCCAGCTGGCTACGCCGGCCCATAAAGCGATATGAAAAAAATGCATCGTTTCTTCCTGTCGGGGTTTCACTTGAGAACGAGGAGAATAATAAAGAGCATATCGCTATCCGGCGCAACCTTATTTCAGGCCGGCTTGATCCACGGCGGCTGAGCGGGCAGAAACGCCGCAAACTCCGCATTCAGTTTCTGCTGATAAGCCCCGCGGAACGTTCCCGCAAGAAACCGGTCGTATGCCTCTTCGATAAACCGCTTCCAGCTCGCTTCCTCATGGCCGGGATTAACCGGATAAAAGCAGGCGTCCAGAGACTCGGCCGCCAGCTGATCGCCCAGCGCATCGCCGATCATCAGCACATTTTCCGGCCGGTAACGGCCGGCGGTGATCATTTGCAGATGTTCCGCCTTCGTTCCGAGCTCCTGCCCGGCAATAATCTGAACATATTGTGCCAGATTGTTTTCTTCCCACTCTTTCACCAGCGCCTCTTCCGGTGTTTGGGAAACTACCGCCAGATCGGAACCAGCCCGGATTTTTTCGAGGCTCTCCCGTACGCCCCGGAACGGCGAAATTTTCCGCATACGGGTTTCAATATCCCGGTTCACGGCCAGCGACCATTCGACCACCCTCGCCAGCTCCGGATCGCCCGTCCGCTTGGCCTCCGCGATCAGCGTCGTATTCCCGAGCGGCAGGCCGGACTGGCATTAGGCTCGTAGAGCCTTCCGCTCCGGCAGAGTAACTCCGCTGGCGACCACCTCCGGCCACTCGTGCAGCAGATCAAAACCCTGCAACAGCGCCGGAAACCGGTTTTGCCCGCGCCATTTGGAATAGAGATTCACGAACTCCGCCGCCTGCCGGAGCTGCGGCTCGATCGCTTCCAGCCCCCACACCTTGATAATCAAAGGATGAAAATGATCCTTCTGCTTTACTTCCATCGTATCGAAAACACACCCGTCGGAATCGATGCCGACAAACGTTCCAAACGTCGGAACAAAGCCGAGCAGATCTTCGCGGGAAAAACTTTTTTTCATGCGCGGCAGGCTACCCGTTTGCCCCCGCCCTGTCCAGCGGCTTGCAGGAATGGCCAATCCCTGATAAACAGAAGCCATGTTGCCAACTTCTACACCCGCAATCTCATGATTTTTCAGCAGACGTAATATGAGCACCCCCGAATTCAAAATTTTACAGTGGATATTGAAGGTGGCTCTTATCGTTCCCTGCGCCATTGTCTTCTGCTACTTTTCGGCATTTCTACCGTTCAATGATCCCGACTCGTCCTCTCGATATTGGGACGAATTTGGCAGTGCATTAGTAGTCACGTTGGGATTCTCGCTTTATCTCTCACAGAATTACCAAATTGCGGGGAAAGGGTGGGTAGCTTCGATCCTCAAATTAATCGCGATTGTATTTGGCTGCACGCTGATATCCCTTGCGTTTTCATTTTTGCATATCCTTAAGTGGGGACGCTGATCCTCACTTTATATCGAACCGGCCTTCTATAAAACTTCCCGCCCGAAGCTTGTCCAAACCTTGGAATTCAGGCTAAATGTGCTCCCACGACGAAAGGGTTTCTCTGATGAAGGTGCTGGTGATTGGAAACGGCGGACGGGAACATGCGCTCTGCTGGAAACTAAAAAACGATTCGCGCAAGCCGGAGCTTTTCTGCGCGCCGGGTAACGCCGGTACCGCCCAGCTCGGCACGAACCTCGCCCTTTCCGCCACCGATGTCGCCGGAATCGTCAGCTGGGCCAAAGCCAACAAACCTGACCTGACCGTGATCGGCCCCGAAGCGCCGCTCTGCGCCGGTCTGGCCGACGCGCTGGAAGCTGCGGGCTTCCGCGTTTTCGGTCCGCGCAAAGCCGCCGCCGAACTCGAAGGCAGTAAAAAATTCGCCAAGGAAATTATGCAGGTCGCCGGAGTTCCGACCGCCGCCTGCGCCGTTTTCACCGACACCGAAAAAGCCTGCGCTTACGTCCGTCAGCGCGGCGCGCCGATTGTGATCAAAGCCGACGGCCTCGCCGCCGGTAAAGGGGTAACCGTCGCCGAAACGATCAAACAGGCCGAAGAGGCCATCAAAGACGCGCTCGGCGGAGCGTTCGGCGACGCCGGCAGCCGCGTCGTGATCGAAGATTTTCTGGTCGGCGAAGAAGCCTCCATTCTCGCGCTGATCGACGGCGAACATGTTGTGATGCTCGCTTCGTCGCAGGATCACAAGCGCGTGTTCGACGGAGACCTCGGCCCGAACACCGGCGGCATGGGCGCCTACTCGCCCGCGCCGGTCGCCACCGACGCCGTGCTGAAAATCGTCCGCAAAGAAGTCTATGGCCGCACGCTGGCCGAGCTGAAAAAGCGCGGCATCACCTACAAAGGCGTGCTCTACGCCGGGCTGATGATTCATAACGGCCAGCCGAGCGTGGTCGAATTCAACTGCCGCTTCGGCGATCCCGAAACGCAAGCCGTGCTGGCTCGCTGGGAAGGCGACATTATTCCCGCGCTCGAAGCCTGTATCGACGGCACGCTTTCCGAAGATTTGATCCGCTGGAAAAAAGAGCAGTCCGTCTGCGTCGTCATGGCGGCGGGCGGCTATCCCGGCGACTATAAAAAAGGCGACGAAATCTCCGGCCTCGATGCCGCGGCGGAACACGCCGTCGTCTTCCACGCCGGCACCGCGCTCAAGGATGGTAAGGTCGTCACCGCCGGCGGGCGCGTACTCGGCGTCACAGGAATCGGCAAGGATCTGCGCGCCGCCGTGGATAATGCCTACGCCGCCGTGAAAAAAATCTCGTGGACCGGCGCTTTTTACCGCAAAGATATCGCTCACCGTGAACTGAAGAGGAGCTGAATATGGCTAAACCGCAAGTTGCTATCGTAATGGGAAGCGCCAGTGACTGGAAAACGGTCGAATCCTGTTTCCAGACTCTGGGAGAATTCGGAATCAAAGCCGAAGTGAAAGTGCTGTCGGCCCACCGCACACCGCACGAGGCGTGCGAGTTCGCCGAGAAAGCCTCCAAGAACGGTTTCAAAGTTCTCATCGGCGCGGCCGGCGGCGCGGCGCACCTCGCCGGAGTTCTCGCGGGCCACACGATTCTTCCGGTCATTGGAATTCCGATGCCGGGATGGGCGCTCGATGGAATGGATTCGCTCCTTTCGACGGTGCAGATGCCGAAGGGCGTTCCGGTTGCCACCGTCGCTATCGGCAAAGCGGGTGCGATCAACGCCGCAATCCTCGCCGTGCAGATGCTGGCGCTTTCAGATTCCGGACTGAAACGGAAGCTGGTGGCCTACAAAGCCAAAATGCGCAAAGAGGTGCTCAAGTCTAACGCCGAACTGCAGAAGCAGATCAATGGCTGAAATCGTCCAGATCGACGCCGCCAGGCCCGAGCCGGAACTTATCCGCCGGGCCTGTATGCTTTTAGAAGCCGGCGAACTAGTGGTGGTGCCGACGGAAACGGTCTACGGCATCGCCTGCGACCCGGCGCATCTCGAAAAACTTTATGCCGCCAAGGAGCGCAACCGCGGCAAGCCCATCGCCTGGCTGGCCGCCAGCCTTGAACAGGTCGCGGCGCTCGGCGCGAACTTTGGGAACCACGGACGGGCTCTGGCAGAAAAATATTGGCCGGGGCCACTGACGCTGGTGCTCAGCATACCTGCCGGACCGACCGGGTTTCGCGTTCCGGCGCACGAAGTGCCGCTGGCGCTGGCCCGCGCCTTTGGGCGGCCGATCGCCCTGACCAGCGCGAACAAAAGCGGCGGCACGGACGCCGTTTCCGCTCAGGAGGCTTTCCAAACATTGGAAGCTTCGGTTGCCCTGTTTCTGGATTCCGGCGAATGTTCCGGAAAAGTTCCCAGCACCGTTGTCCAATGCACGGAATCCGGTGTGAAAATCCTGCGCGCAGGTGTGGTTTCGAAGGAAGAAATAGAACAGGCGGTCGTATGAAAAAGCTAGTTTTTGTCTGCACCGGAAATACCTGCCGCAGCCCGATAGCTGAAGGGCTTTTAAAAAAGTTACTCGGCCCGGATTGCGGCTGGGAGATTTCCTCGGCGGGCGTTCATGCTTGTAACGGCGATCCGGCCAGTCCGAATGCGGTCGAGGCGTTACGGGAACAGGGTATTAAGATTTCCGGACACCGTTCACGCCACCTGTCGCCGGAGCTGATCAAAGAGGCCGATCTGCTGGTCGCCATGACCTGCGGGCACCGCGACGCGATCGTTGCCATTTCCCCGGAAAGCACAGGCAAAGTTTTCTTGCTAAAATCGTTCGGGATCGCACAATGCGCGGCTGATATTTACGACCCGGTCGGGGAGGCGCTGGATGTATACCGCCGCGTGCGCGACGAAATTGATGCCGCTTTGCCCGACCTGATTCTTTATCTGATGGAAGAGAGGAAATGACATGAAGATCGTTATCGGTGCCGACCACGGCGGCGTTGAACTGAAAGCAAAGTTTGTAAAAATCCTGAAGACAAAAGGCTTCGTTGTCGAGGATGTCGGAACCCACACCGCCGAATCGGTTGATTATCCCGATTACGCGGCCGAGGTCGCCCGCCGGATTTCTCAGGGCGAAGCCGACCAGGGGATTTTGATCTGCAACACCGGTATCGGCATGAGCATTACCGCTAATCAATTCCCGCGCGTGCGCGCCGCCGTCTGTTGCACACCGGAAATGGCGAAGCTGACCCGCATCCATAATGCGGCCAATGTGCTTTGTCTCGGGGCAAACAATGTCGCGGACTCCGTTTCGCTGGAAATCCTCGACGCCTGGCTGGCCAACAAGCCGGAAACCGGCGGACGCCACGAACGGCGCCTTAACAAAATAAAAGCGTTCGGCAAAAGCACCAGCGACGCCATCGCGCTCTATGAATCCGATCCGGAACTGTATAAGATTCTCCGCGACGAAAATGTCCGGCAGAAAAACAACATTGAGCTGATCGCCTCGGAAAACATTGTCAGCCAGGCTGTGCGCGAAGCGCAGGGTTCGCGCCTGACCAACAAGTACGCCGAAGGTTATCCGGG
>JBAWXO010000076.1:0-7736 GCA_037144035.1 Kiritimatiellales bacterium | reverse complement strand
CTGGTGGACTTTGAATCTCAACGATTTGATGAACAGCTACCTGTTCTGCGTCTGGACCGATTTTCTGCGGGCTGTCCGGCTGGCCCGTGAAACGCCGGAGATCGACTGTCGGCGGATTGCGGTGGCCGGGTACAGTCAGGGCGGCGGGGTTGCTTTTGGACTGGCGGCGCTTGACCGTTCCGTTGCGCTCTGTATGGCGGATGTTCCGAGCAGTTGCTGGATGGAAAAGCGAATCATGACCCGTAGCGGCGGCGGAGCCGGGATCGCCGATTACCTGGCGGAGTTTCCGGAGCGGGCGGAAACCGTCCGCCGGAATCTGGCGTACTTTGACAACATCAATCTCGCGCCGCAGATTACCTGTCCGGTGCTGGTTTCCTGCGGATTGCAGGATATAATCTGCCCGCCGGAATGCACTTATGCGGCGTATAACAAAATCCGGTCGTCGAAAGAAATGGCGGTTTATCCGCAGGCCGGACATGAAGGTGGCGGCGCGGCGCACCAGGCGCATAAACTGGAATTTATGAAGCGGTTTTTTGAAAAGGAGAAATAAATGGAAAACTGGTATCTCTACATCCTTGCCGGACTAGCTGCTGGCATTATGAGCTCTATGTTTGGTGTCGGCGGCGGCCTTGTGATGGTTCCGATTCTGACCATTGCTTTTGCCTTCGGACAGAAAAGCGCGCAAGGCATGTCGCTTTTTATCATGCTGCCGATCGCGCTGGCCGGCGCACTTCGTTATAAACTCAATCCGGATATTCCGATCAATCTGCCGGTTTGCGTCATGATGGCGCTCGGCGGCATTGCCGGAGCCATGATCGGAACACATCTGGTTTTTAATATACCCGAAGCACTGCTCAAACGGATGTTTGCGGTGTTCATCATCGTCACCGGCCTTCACATGTTCATAAAATCCTATGCTAAACCGGTCGCGAAAGAACCGCCGCAACAGGTAGAAGAATCGAAACAGGGCTGATGAAAAGGTTGGCCACGAAAAACACGAGAAGGCACAAAAAGAGATATTCATTTTCGTGGATTTTTGTGGTTTTTGTGGCTATTGAACCGTGATCGGAAACAGTGCGCTATGTTGAACATCAAACTCAATGAACAGCCATTTGAAACCGGGGCGAAGACGCTCTTTGCGCTGCGCGACAGCGTGAAGCCAAAGGCCGATGTTGTGATTCTCAACGGCGCGGCGATGAATGCCGATGCGCCGCTGAAAGAGGGCGATGAAGTCAGTCTGATCGCGCGCGGTGAACAGCCTTCTGCGGATGAACTCGAAGCGCTGATGGCTTCGCGCCACACGCCCGGCGTGCATGCCAAGCTGAAGGCCGCAACGGTCGGCATCGCCGGACTCGGCGGACTCGGCTCGGCGATTGCCGTGGCGCTGGCACGTGTCGGCGTCGGCAAACTGATTATCGCCGACTTTGATGTTGTGGAGCCGAGCAATCTCAACCGCCAGCAGTATTTCGTCGATCAGATCGGAATGCTCAAAACCGACGCGCTGGTTTCCAACCTTCGGAAAATCAATCCGTATGTTCAGGTCGAAGCGCACACCCTAAAGCTGACACAGGACAACATTCTTCCGATGTTTGGAACCGTCGATGTGATGATTGAAGCGTTTGACCGCGCTGACCAGAAGGCGATGCTGTTGCAGGCTTTCACGGCGCAGAAACCGGACGTGCCGTTTATCGGCGCTTCCGGCATGGCGGGCTTCGGATCGGAAGAAACCATCGGCGTCAAAAAAATGGGCCGGAACATTTATATAGTCGGTGATCTGGAAACTGCGGCGCAACCCGGTTGCGGACTGATGGCCCCGCGCGTCGGCATCGCCGCCCACATGCAGGCCAATCTCGCGTTACGGCTGATTGCTGAGGGCTGCTAACGTTAATCGATCGCGGATTCATGGAGGAGTTTTTATGTCGATTGAGGAAAACCAAAACAGCCCGCTACATGGTTTAAGTGCTGAGGCGATGGTGACTGAACTCGTGGAGTTTTACGGGTGGGACATTTTGTACGCCGCACTGGGGCTCAACTGTTTCCGCATGAATCCGTCCATCGCCAGCGCTGTGAAATTTTTACGGAAGACGGAGTGGGCCCGACACAAGGTCGAGAATTTTTATTTGTACCGCTTCAAACAGATGCCGAAAGCCCGCGGGGCGGAATTCTATTTAGATCCCCGGGATCGCGGTTTCGCGAACGGGGTGCTTCCGAAAGAGCCGATGCCGTTGACCGTTGAGCTGATCGAAGAGATGAAGGCGGAAGCCGAAGAGAACTACCAAAACCGCCGCCCGCCTTCCCGCTATTAATCCCAATCAACGGAATGAGTATTTTTCACCACCCATTCACTCCGTTCATTAGAGCAAACAGCCGAGGAAGGCAGAGAACTTCCGGCGATAAACGAGAACGATTCAGCGGATAACGACTCTCTGAAAACCTGTTTTCGATAGATCGTTCTTCACTGAATCAAGCCCTGCCGCGCAGGGCTGTTGCTTAAAGCAACTCGTTTAGTCCATCTGACTTCTGAAATTCCCCTCTGAACCCCTCGGTTGTTCCTCTAGCGCAGCGGGTGGTAAAAATCTTCGCGGCTACAAGCCTCAAGCCTGCAGCCTCAGGCCTGTCATCTCACTTAAATATATCCTGCCAGTTGCCGGTGGTTGAGGCTTTGGCATATTCGGTGGAGCGGTTTTCGAAGAAGTTGGTGTGTTCGACGCCGTTGAGCATGTAGTCGAGCCACGGCAGCGGATTTTCCGGAACGGTATAAATGCTCTTCATGCCGATGCCGATGAGCCGTCGGTTGGCGATGTAGCGGCTGTATTGTTTCACTTCGTCCGCTGTGAGGCCTTCGACCGAGCCCAGCTCAAATGCCAAATCAATGAAGCGGTCTTCCAGTTCCACGGATCGTTCGGCGGCGCAGTAGATTTCGTATTTCAGTTTGTCGGTCCAGAGTTCCGGATGCTCTTTAATGAAGGTTTTGAAGAGCAGTGCCATGGATTCGACATGCAGGCTTTCGTCGCGGATGCTCCAAGTGACAATCTGCCCCATGCCTTTCATTTTGTTAAAGCGCGGGAAGTTCATCAGGATGGCAAAGCTGCTGAAGAGCTGGATGCCTTCGGTGAAGGCGCTGTACACCGCCATGGTCTTTGCCATATCGAACGGCGTGTTCATGTTGAAGTTAAGCAGGTATTCATGCTTTTCCGCCATGGCGGCGATTTCCATGAAGACGGTGTATTCTTCGTCGCCGAGACCGAGCGTTTCCAGCAGCAGCGAGTAGGCATCCTGATGGACGGCTTCCATGGCGGCGAAGGCGCTGAGCATCATGCGGACTTCCGGCACTTTGAAGGTCGGCAGGAAGAGGGTGGAGTAGCCGCCGGCGACATCGACGTCGGCCTGCGTGAAAAATTTGAAGATATTCAGCAGGAGGTTTTTGTCCTTCTGCGAAATATTCTCGTTAAAATCCTTCAGGTCGTCGGCCAGGTTGATTTCGCCCGGAATCCAATGCATCTGCTGCTGCATCTTGTAGGCTTCAAACGCCCAGTCGTATTCAAACGGTTTGTAGTAAGTTCTCTCTTCTAAAAGCGGCATGTCGGGCTCCAATCAAATTCAGGTTTCAAGTTTCAGATTTCAGGTTTCTCTTCACCCTTCACACGAAATGCAGGTGTTCTCTTGGTTGTAGTCGAGAATGTATTCGCGCGGTTTCTGTTCCGACACGACATCGGCGCGTTTGATCGCCTCGCTACGGACATAGTAGAGGCTTTTCAGCCCTTTTTTCCAGGCCAGCATGTGGGTGTTGTGCAGTTCCTGTTTGCTGACCAGCGCCGGAAAAAAAAGGTTCACGCTCTGCGACTGGCAGATGTATTGCTGACGGTCAGGGGCAAACTCGATTACCCAGCGTTGATCGATCTCCAGTGCGGTTTTGAAAACGTCGCGTTCCCAGTCGCTCAGGAAGTCGAGGTGCTGCGCGCTGCCGCCCTGTGTGATGATCGATTTCCAAACCTCGGAATTATTCTGTCCGTACCGTTCCAGCGTTTCTTCGAGATATTTATTTTTCATCAGCGCCGAGCCGCTCTTGGTTTTCTGCGTGAAGGCGTTGGCGCGGAACGGTTCAATCGACGGGCTGGTATTTCCGCAAAGAATCGAACTGCTGGCGTTGGGCGCGATGGAAAGCAGATGGGCGTTGCGCACGCCGTAACCGACAGCATCCGGACATTCACCGCGCTCTTTGGCCAGCTGCTGGGTCGCCGCGACGGACTGCTCTTTGATGTGCTTAAACATCTGCAGGTTGAGTCCTTTGGCGATCGCACATTCAAACGGGATACTGTGCGCTTGCAGATAGGCGTGGAAGCCCATCGCGCCGAGTCCGATACTGCGCTCGCGCTGCGCCGAAAAGCGGGCGCGGCTGATTTCATCCGGTGCTTTGTCGATGAACGACTGAATCACGTTGTCGAGAAAACGGATAAGATCGGGAATGAACTGCGGGTGGTCTTTCCACTCGTCGTAGGTTTCCAGATTGACCGAGCTGAGACAGCAGACCGCTGTGCGCTCTTCATTGGTCGGGAGCGTGATTTCGCTGCACAGATTGGATTGGTGAACCTTGAGACCCAGCTTTTTCTGGAACTCGGGCAGGGCATCGTTGGTGGCTTTGTCGAACAGGATGTAGGGTTCTCCGGTTTCGATGCGGTTCTGAATCAGTTTCACCCAAATCGTTTTGGCCGAGACGGTCTTCTTCACCTCTTTGCTGTGCGGATCAACCAGTTTGAAACTGTCGTCGAAGCCGGGGATGCGAGTCGCCTGATCAATCAGGTTCATGAACTCTTCGGTCAGCACCACGCCGTGATGCAGATTGGTGGACTTACGGTTCACGTCGCCGCCGGTCGGCTTGCGCACATCAAGAAACTCTTCGATCTCCGGATGATTGACCGGAAGATAAGCCGCGTACGAGCCGCGCCGCGTGACACCTTGACTGAACGCCAGCATCTCGGCATCCACGACCTTCAGGAAGGGGATCACACCGGTTGATTCGGAGCCATATGCCGTTTTTGAACCGCAGGCGCGCACATCGCCCCAGTAGCCGCCGACGCCGCCGCCGAACGAAGAGAGCCATGCGGTTTCCGTGTAGTGGCCGGTAATGCCGCCACGGCTGTCGGGTACATAGTTCAGAAAGCAGGAGATCGGCAGGCCGCGACTGGTTCCGCCGTTGGTCAAAATCGGGGTGGAAAACATAAACCAGAGCATGCTGGCATAGTCATAAATCCGCTGGGCCATGGCATCATCGTCTGAAAAAGCGGCAGCAGCGCGGGCAAAAGCCTCCTGCGGGCTTTTTTCGGTCGGGAGCATATAACGGTCTTCGAGAGTTTTGAGTCCGAATTCAGTCATCAGACTGTTGCGGGAATGATCAATTTTTACGTCCATAGCGCCTCGCTTGTTAATAATCTGTTAGTAATCTGGTCGGCAATGTCATGTTTATCTCACTGATTACGAAAACCCTGCAAGCCTAAAAAATACAATATATGGTGTTTAGATATTAACAGGTATACCAAATACAGGTTTACGCCTAAGTATATCCGGTGCTTGTCAGGGTCGTTAACAGGCGGTATTTTCAATGCATGAAGCTGTTTGACGCCCATTGCCACTTGCCCGCCGTCGCCAAGGCTATGGCGGACACGCAGGACGAGACTCTCTTGCCAGAGATTGGCGGAATAATGGAGCGCGCGGCGGCGGCAGGCGTCGAGCGGATGGCCTGCTGCGGTACCTCGCCCTCAGACTGGACTCAAGTTCTTCAACTCGCGGAAAAATTTCCACAAGTCATTCCGATGATCGGAACCCATCCGTGGTTTGTAGAGGGTAGGGACGGATCTCCGAGCCGTCCGCGGCGCGCTGAGGACAGCACGCCCTACCTGTGGAAACAGGACATTCAATGTTTGGGAAAACTGTTGAGGGAACATCCGGAAGCGGGAATCGGCGAGACGGGGTTGGACTTCCAAGAAAAATTTACGAACCGCGCGGAGCAGGAGGCATCGTTCGTGGCGCATCTCGATCTGGCACGCGAACTGAATCGTCCGGTGGCGGTTCACTGCGTCCAAGCCTGGGGACGGCTGATTGAAATTATGCGCGAACATCCTGCACCGAAGATCATTTTGCACGCCTTCAGCGGCGCGCCGGATCTAATTCCTGAGCTGGTTGAGATGAACTGCTGGTTTTCGTTCTGCGGCTCGGTGACGAATCCGCAGGCGAAACGGGTGAGGGCATCTGTCGTCGCTGTGCCGGAAGACCGCTTGCTGATCGAAACGGATGCTCCGGATTTTACACCACTGGGCTGCGAGTCACCGAATGAATCGGCCAATTTGACCTTCGTCGCCCGTGCCGTGGCGGAGATTCGCGGTATTTCTGTCGAAGCAGTCGCCATCCGGACATTTTCTAATGCGGCGCAAGTTTTCAGTGCTGTTTGATTGCAAATGGTTGCAGATTTCGCATACAGTACGCCTCTTTCTACTTGGAGGTTTTGTGTATGGATCATGAAATCATGACGATTGAAGAGGTTGCGGCATATCTTCGCGTGTCTGAACGCACGGTTTATGATTGGGCACAGAAGGGGCAGCTGCCTGGTGGAAAACTCGGCACAACATGGCGTTTTAAACGGAGTGATGTTGAAGGCTGGGTGAACCGCCGCATCGGAACCGGACCCGCCCCGTCTGTTCCATCCTCCCCGGGTGCGGGAATACTGAGCAGGATTCTTTCTCCGGAACGTGTAGTTTTTTTTGATACGGACGAAAAAGAAGCCGCACTGAAAACACTGTGTGCCGTGCTCGGAACCTCTCCGCTGGTTCATAACGAAGCCGAGCTGGAGCAGGCGGTTTTCAAGCGTGAAGATCTGATGAGCACCGGAATCGGTTTCGGTGTCGGCGTGCCGCATGTGCGGCTTGATTCGGTGGACGATCTCATCATGGCGCTTGGCATTGCCCGCAAGCCGCTGGCCGATTATTCATCGCTCGATGACGATCCGATTCAGATCGTCTGTATGGTGGCCGCAGGCGGCACACAGCATCCGCAGTATATCCGTGCGCTTTCGGCAATCAGTTCGCGCCTGAAAGACGAAATCGTGCGCAAAGCGCTGATTGAGGCAACGGACGCCGTTTCAGCCTTTAAAGTTTTCGCCGGCGAATAGCCCGCCCGACTGGATGATCTCTCGTCCATTTCATATGTCGTTTCCGGATTTTCTAGAAAAGACAATGTGATTGGATTTTCTTATTGCCCGATGGAAGGAAGCGGCTGTAGCATGTCGACGTCGCGGGTGAAATTTGTTATTGTGTGCCCGTAGTAGTTGCCACCAGTAGTATGAAGAGATGTTAAGGTGCGGGAAGGAAGTGTAAGATGTATAATCGAACATGGCTTTCAGGTGCTTTTCTTATTTTGATTGGTTCCGCCGGAATCATTTTTGGGGCACCGAAAGGCGGGAAATCCGGCGTGTCCTCGACGGTTAGGTCGGGGGACATTAACGCCGTAAATTCGCAAATTGTGGTTGGCGGCAGATCGGTCGTGCAGACGGATTCGGGTTTGGTGGTAGGGAATGGTCGGCGTGTGACCAGAACCACACCGGTAGCGGGACAATTTCACGGGATCGACTTGTCAGGGGTATTTAAGACGGAAGTGATCTGTGGTTCGTCCGCCTTGGTAGAAGTGTTGATTGATGAGAACCTGCAGCCTCTGATTACGGCTACCGTGCGGGACGGTATTTTAAG
>JBAWXO010000075.1:0-7772 GCA_037144035.1 Kiritimatiellales bacterium | reverse complement strand
CACGCTACCACCCTGATGGAACAACTGGATGACGCCGAGCTCAACCGCAACGATGTGCGGACGGACGAACAGGTCGGTTTTGACGCCGCCGTTCGCGCCTCACGTCTGAAAGGCGTGATCGGCATCCGATTTTATAACACGAAAGGTGTATTTACCGATTCTTTTCCAGCGACCATTCAACCTCAGCCGCTCGATCATGAGCTGTCGCAGGCGGTCAGCCGCTTGAAGCCCGCCAGCCGATTTAACCCCGCAACACCTTTGAGCGATGTGTTCATTTATCTGCCGCAATTTGCCGGAGGTGCGATCACAAGTGTGCCGACGCTTGAGGTTACTGTTCCATTGCACCGGCGTGACACGAAAACACTCGCAGGTGCAGCGCAGTTTATCATCGAAGGGAAAAGTATTGCCGACGAATATGCACGCCTAGATCGGCGATTAATCCAAACCGCAGGCAGTACACTTATGGTCGCCAGCACATTGCTGATAATGATTCTCTGGCCGGCTTTTTGGCGCGTGGGAAAGCTAACCCGCAACTTGGCATTGCATAGCGAACGCTTGCAGAGGGCCAATGAGGAGCTTGCACTTGCTGCACGGGTTTCTGCGGTCGGCGCCGTGTCTGCTCACCTCATGCACGGCCTTAAGAACCCGCTCGCCAGCCTGTCGCAATTTGTGGCCCACCGTAGCGACGATGACGCATTGGACGACGGGGACTGGCACGATGCGCTCACGGCTGCGCGCCGGATGCAATCGATTATTAATCAAACGTTAGAAGTGCTCAGTGATGTTCGCGGGGAGCCGATCTATGCAGTTGCGGTGCAAGAATTGGCCGACGACCTGCGAACTCGCGTCATCACTGCGACAACGCGGCGTAAGGTAACGCTTGCCATTAAGGTAGAAGTCAATTGCACGCTATCGAGTCGTACTGCCAATCTCATCGGCTTGATACTGGTCAACCTGCTGGAAAATGCTATTGAAGCCACACCGTCTGACGGGCAGGTTTCGTTGGCTATCACACCGGAAGGCGATCAAGTGTATTTTCGTGTGCGTGATGAAGGCGCTGGATTTCCTCAAGAGTTTCGCGATCGCCTGTTCCTGCCATGCAAATCTACGCGCGAAGGAGGTAGCGGGATCGGATTGGCGATCTCTAAACAGATTGCCGATTATTTGGGTGCGCGGCTTGAGCTGGAAGAATCGTCGCCTCAAGGTAGTGTATTGTTGCTGGGGCTTTCCGTCGCCGACCGTCAGGAATCATCCGTTGATGCTTTTGCTGGCAACGAAACAGGGGGCAATCGTTAAGCCATTACGGGTGCTGGCGCCCAATGATCGCGGACGGGAGATGGGTGCTGGCGCCCGACATCAGGGGTAAAGTGAATTGTGGTTTCTAAAAAACACCGTAAATCATGATTATTTTCGCTGATTACAAATTGGCACAGCACCTGCATATATTAAATTCATAAGAACAAGGAGACGATTATGCAGAACAAGGTGATTAAGGCCGCTATGATGAGTCTGGCTTGTGCAGCAGGCGTTGCAATGGCGCAAGGTGCTGGGGCTTCCGGCTCGCAGGGTATACAGCAACGGGATCGGCTTCTGACCTACAGCCCGACGCTCGATCAGAACCAGTCCCTGCCTACAGAAGTGGTGCAGGCTATGAAGGACATGGCCCAGGCTCGCGACCAATATCAGCAACAGCTTCGCGACCAGCAACAAACCATCGCAACTTGCACGGAAGAGCAGCGCAGCCTGCTCCGTGACCAACTTCGCGATCAAATCAAAGATCAGGCGCAGGATCGTGATCAGCTTCGTGATCGGTTGAGCGAATTGCGCGATTCCGTGGCAAGCCATCAGGCGTTGATGGATCAGGCCCTCGAACAGACTCGCGATCGGACGCGCCGCGGTGAATGAGGTTAACGCATGCTGAATCAAAATCTCCGGTCAGGGAGGTGCAGACGGCCGGAAGGTTTTTCCACCCTATTTTCAAATACCTGAAATTTTGCGAGGAAGAAATGCAATCCAAGTCTGTCGTCTGGTTTAAAAATAACATTCCACTACCTTCTCCACCACATCAGTTAATTTTCGTGATGGGAACGAAAGCATATTTTGAAAAGCTCGTGCCTTTTTGTCCCGCACCAATCTGGACGACGCCTGTTCCGGCCCCGCGCCGCCATCTGCGACAGAACTCGATTCGGTCTGGATTGATATTTCTACTGCTGTTTACCTTCAGTTGTTTTGTATGTCATGCTTCCGAGGTGCGGACAGAGAGATGGCGCTGGGCAAATCCTCTTCCCCATGGCAACAATGTGATGGACATGCTTGTGACCACAGATCTCGCTGTGCAGGTCGGTGATGGCGGAACAATCTATGTGCAGCGCGCAGATCAACGATGGGCGCCGGCAGTTAGCGGTACGACAAATTACCTTCGAGGCGTCGCGTTGATGGGTGAGCGGTTTATCACCGCGGGTGAGAATGGATGTATTCTCTGGTCGGATGATGGTGTCACGTTTCAAGCAGCACAACTCTCGCCGCTTACCACAGACTGGCACGAAGGCGTAGCGGCTTCTTCGCAACGGGCTGTTGCCGTTGGCGACAACGGCTCGATTTATACCAGCACAAACGGCTTAGTCTGGGCCAAGGCAACTTCCGGTACGACAGAATGGCTGCGCGGTGTAGCGTTTGGTGGCGGGGTGTTCGTGGCCGTCGGCGAAAATGGGAAGATCTTTCGCAGCACAACCGGCACGTCATGGACCCCGATAGTCAGCGGCACATCGAAACATTTGAATCGCGTGCGCTATCTGGGTGGCGGAGCCGCAGGGCAATTTATCGCGGTAGGCGACGGTGGGATTGGATTTAGCAGCCCCACCGGTACCGCTCCGTGGACGTCTTTGACCAGCGGCACAACTAATAATCTTTTCGATGTTGCCGTTAATGACACTGGAACCTTGCTGGTCGGCGACCAGCAAGTGCGGTTTCGCGCGACAGGCAGTTCGAGCTGGAGCGATCAAATTACTACGCTTGTGACAAACGCGCCGCCCGCATGGACCTATCTTTCAGCCTCCGGCAACTCAAATTCATGGCGGGTTGCAGGTCGCACTGGGTTTTTAATTGAAGGCACCCGTACTGACGGCAGTGAGTATGGCTGGCAGCCTTCTCCTGATTCCTCCCACGCCTGGCTATGGGACTTGACAGTGCAGAATGGCATCTATGTCGCCGTTGGCGATCTGGCAACCATACAAACCAGCCTCGACGGGATTCTGTGGGCCAGAGAGGTAGTGCCCGTTCCGCGCACAAACACCGTGTTGCTGGGCGTGGGAGGGACGAGCAATCTTTTGCTCGCCGTTGGCAACGCCGGTAAAGTTCTGCTCAGCCGAGCGGGGTCGATAGAAATGACGGTCACGAACTACACGGACGCGAAGGCGGTTGTCACAAATATAAGTGTCGAGACGCTGGGCGTTGTCTGGACCAATCTTCCGGCGTTTACAGCAAACACGCTGCAGGGCGTCTCAATAACCAGCAATCTTTGCATTGTCTGCGGCGACAACGGAAAGATCTTCACTAGTCAGGATGGCGTAGCTTGGGCTGAGCACGCTACACCTACGACGAACTTTCTCTCCGCCGTTGCCATCGGATCGGCCGCTTGTGTTGCCGTCGGCAATAAAGGAACGTTACTGCGTTCCGGGAGCGACGGCTCCGCTTGGACCGGCGTTTCGCTAGGGACCACGAACTGGCTTTATCGCGTCCGCTGGCTCGACAATCAGTTTGTGGTTGTGGGGCAGAATGGCGTCATTTATACCAGCCCGGATGCCGTTAGTTGGACCGCCCGCGCCAGCGGAACAACACGCTGGCTTACCGACATAGCTCGTGTGGAATCGCGTTGGTTTGTCACTGGCTATCAAGGCACTTTGGTCGCGAGCACCAATCTAACAAACTGGTCCTTACTGCCGTTGCCCACCATTAAATCTCTCTACGCCGCTACGACACAGAACGGGCAGCTTATGGTCGCGGGGATTGAAGGTATACTGTTGCGCAATCAGATTGCGCCTCAGTTGTCGCCGGTGAATTTTCTTGGCTATGACATAAGGCGGGTTGCAAACATCGATTTAACCACAAGTGTATATGAGTTATTTCTCCTCGGCGGCATGCCGGACCAGTTTTTTCAGTTCCAGTCCACCACCAACCTGCTGAGTCCTTGGTACATCAACGACTCACTGGAGATCTTTGATCCTTCTGGCACCCTTTATCTCTTACGCATCCGGGATCCTATGAATACGCCGGCAGCGGAATTTTATCGAACACAACTGTCGCTGTAACATCCTCCACCATACCGCGTTGTACTACTATCCATCAACTTCTTGTTTTTTTCTGCACGTTTTTCATGCGGCTATATTCATAAGCTGTTCTGTATTAGCGGATGACGCAGCCAGCACAGCAGCAGCAACTTTGCGTCCTTTGTCTGTGAGTTGGTAACGGAGGATGCCAGATTCTTCAATCGGAAATCAGCAATCGGAAATCAAAAATTTGGTTGCGGCTATGCCGCGCTAAGAGTTTAGGGTATTTAACAATCGAAACACCATCGCCGTGAAACTGGATAATCCGCCCGCTTCGACTGGCTCAGGACGGGCCGCCGGGCTCAAGTTCCCTCCATTTTAAACGAAGACAGAGGTGGCGAAGAAGCCCATCATTGGTTTTTTATCTGTCACGGCTCTAATATGAGGTTGACTTAAATAGTATTAATTTCGTTTTACAAGCAAACGAAGTAGATTCAAAAACCATTGAAAAAAGGCTTTCCCTGCATCCGGCTCCTTTGCTTCTGTTGAAAATATGGTTCAGATTAATTTCGTACGATACCCTTAAACGAAAACGTTAACGCACATTCCGGATGCGATTGACGGCGCCGACTACGATACCGATGCCCACAAAAAGAGCCCCTGTCGCCTGCTCCGGAACTGTTTGCGTAATCCGCGAACTATAGTCCTGCTCATCGATAGCATAAGCCGCATCTTGAGAACTGCCCGTGATCACACCGGTCATGATTTCGACAAGCTTCCAGGTCTCTCTGTCGTTTTCAAAAACTCCACCACCGGAGCCCCCCGTGCCGGTGCCGGAATCAAGAACTGAGTCTGCTGTATCAATATACATCTGGGACCCGCTGTTGTTTTTTCCTGTCGCTCTAATATAGCTAAGTTGCCCGTCAATCTTGTTGGAACCCCACCGCTCCGTCCCTTTTCCGGATGCCCCGAACGTGTAGTTGTCATGTGCTGCAGTCAGCAACCAATACGGGTCGATCACGACGGATGAACTTCCATTGAAGTTCACGACGTAATTCCAATCAAACCCAACCGGCGCCTGTTCGGCTGAAATATGATTGGTTGTGATGATTGCAAATCCTTCCATCAAGGGAAGAACACAACATACGGCAAAAAATACGAACTTGTTTTTCATTACTAGAAGTCCTGCTTAAACATGAAGAAATCAACCGGCCTGGCTCGCTTGACGGTCATGGATAAAAGCATGCTGTTACTACTTGACCCGGGCGGAAATTACATTCGAGTAGGCAGATAGACGGGTCGCGTTGAACGCCTGAACGCGGTAGTAATAGGTGTTAGCCAGAACCGTCTCACTGTAGGAACGAATGTTTAATCCTACCGTTCCAACCCGCGAATAAGTACCGATACGGTTTTTTGTCATCACGGCACGCTCGATATAGAAGCCTGTCTCATTACTGGAGTTATCCACCCATTTCAATGTGACGGTGCGGCTGACAACGGTTGCAGCCAGTGCGGAGGGCGCAAGGAGAACTGATGGATCGGTCACGGTAATCGCCACCGAAGAGGTGCTAACAGCCCCCTTATCGTCGGTCACTGTCAGTGTCGCCGTGAAAATCCCGGCGGTTGTATAAGTATGACTGAGCGTCATCCCCGTGACTGGCATGCTTCCGTCCCCAAAGCTCCAGACATAGGAAGCAATGACCCCGTCGGAATCACTCGACTGGCTGCCGTCAAGCGACACCACTAGAGGCAGGCTCCCGCTGGTCGGAGTAGCGGTAGCCTTCGCTACCGGCAATAGATTGACGACCAGAGACTTAGCCTTAGCAACGGCGCCGGCGGCCTGGATGAGCCCGAACCCGTACACGCTGTCGTCGCCAGTCGCGCCGAGATCCTTGCAGGAAGATGTGATTAACGTTGCAACCTGCGCTGGAGTGAAGCTCGGATTGACAGAGAAAATCAGCGCCGCGAGTCCGGCGGTGATGGGCGCCGAGAAGGACGTGCCGCTCCAGTAGCCATAGGTCCCTCCCATGACGCAAGTCAGTATGCTTTCACCAGGCGCCACCACATCAATAGGGGCTCCGTAGTTCGAAAAACTGGCCCGCGAGTCAAATGAGGTCGTCGCGCCAACTAATAGAATACTGGCAGAATCAGCGCTTCCCGTAAGATCCAATCCGTCATTCCCTGCTGCGAACACCACGAGCGCCCCCTTACCTCGCGCGTAATCAGCTGCGGTAATAATCGTGGAGTATGAGAACCCTCCGAAACTGACATTGACAACCTTGGCGCTGTGGTCTGACCCGTAGACAATGCCGTCGGCAATGTCGGTGATGTAGGCGCTGCCTATGCCGTCCTGATATGTGATGCGGATGGGCAAGATTTTCACGTTCCAAGCCATCCCTGCCATCCCAATACTGTTGTTGCCAATAGCGGCAGCGCACCCGGCGACGGCGGTTCCGTGCCCATAAGTGTCTATACAGTTTGTGTTGTTGAGATAAGTATTCCAGCCGGGCAGAATCAAATTTCGGACGAGATCAGGGTGCGTCACGTCGACCCCTGTGTCGCATACAGCCACAACAATTTGCGTGACTCCTGTGGTGATGTCCCATGCACCGGCAGAGGCGATGTTCTGGTGCCACCACTGACTGAAATAATACGGATCGTTCGGAATAACAACGGCATCTACCACATAGTCCGGTTCGGCCCATTCAACACCACCGCTCTGCATGAGAGCATCGGCAAGAGCTTCCTCTGAGATACCAGCACCCCTCTTTGCCTTTACTCGGATGATACCGCCGTCAGCAATCTTCTTATCAAGTACGAGATCATATTTCACGAGCACGGACGCCAGTGCCTGACGCTCTTGATCTGTCATCTGTGCTTTCCACTTATAACTCACTGTATCAGGCCTGCGTGCGCGACGTTGAGCTGGCACCCCGAAAGCCGCCGCCCCCCAGACGACAAACACCACTACTAAAAATAATTTCATTCCGCCCATTCGCTTGCTCATCCTTAGTCCTTCCTTTTGACTGATTAAAAAAATTTATATACGCAGGTGCTGTGCCAATTTGTAATTAGCGAAAATAATCAAGATTTACGGGTGTTTTCAGAAAACATAATTCATTTTATCCCAGAGGACGGGCGGTATAGCCCAACGATTTGCTGCGGGCATTGGGCGCCAGCACCCACAGCGGCTAAGCGGGCGATTGCCACTTCACTGCGTTTCATTGCCCCGCAGTAACGGGGCCCATCGCGCCGTTGGCGCGGTTCTGACCATAATTATTCTGATCAAATCTCAACTAAAAAATCCGCGATAAGTTCTAAGCATTGATTTTTTGAGTGCGGAGCTTCGTATGCTCCGCATGATCTTCGGTTTTTATTACCGCGCCCAACGGACGCGGTTACAGAAAATCTTTCTCACTGTGGGCGCGGACGGTGGCCGCGCCTTGCACCTATGATACGGCTTCGCCTTTATCACCGCAGTCCAAAGGGGCTCAGTTAATCAGTCGG
>JBAWXO010000074.1:0-7788 GCA_037144035.1 Kiritimatiellales bacterium | reverse complement strand
CCACGGCTCAAAGAACTTCGCCGACGTCCATTTGCTGGCTCTGCTGGCCGGACTCAAAGATGATCCGTCGCACAACTCCAGCACTCACCCGCTCACGCTGGCGTCGATGTGGGGGATCTTCGTCCGCTTCATCTGCCCCGTCGCCATTCTGATTACATTCCTCCACACCATCGGCTGGCTGAATCTGAAGCCATAAAGTTGGAAAGGTCGGGTTTTAGAGAAGGAAACGAAGGATAACGGAGGTTGCAGATAAAACTGCCTGACTTTGGCCTTTGTTTCCCTTCGTTGCTTCTGTAAAACGAAATTAATACGACTCAAGTTAATCCCATATCAGACCTCCGGTTTTGCTCTTTTCCTCATCGCTGAGCACTTTCGAGTTAGTTGGTCGCAATGGAGACAAGGCCGCCGGGACGGCGGCGGTACGTATCGCAGGCGTCCCGCCTGCCTTGTTGCGACAAATTGAATAGAAAGTGCTAGCTCTTGCGCAGATTAAGAATCTGCATAATCACGCTACGCGTTAAATGGAACGGGTCTTTGACAGGAAAAACTACGGCGCCATCAAACGGCACCAGATCATGACTGAGACGCTGATACCACTCCCCCGCATCCCAATTGCAGAAAGAAGTCATGCTAAGCTGGAAAAGTTTTGTATACCACTCGTCCACCCAGGTTTCGCATTGGGATTCCGTTATATGGGTCAGTGCCTGAAGCGCTTCGGTTTGCGGCCACCACAACTTGACCCTCGGAGAATCCCAGCCGATGTTGTCGCCGCCATCGGCATCCACCGCAAGAAACAATCCGCCATGTACCGGATCCCAGCCCAGCTCCAAGTGACGCCGGATCATCCGGACAGCCAGGTCGGTATAGTGCGTACTGCCGAAATTTTCTTCGAGCTGAAGCTGGAACCACATATCTTCAATTACATGTCCGGGCACTACTGCCGTGCCCAGTGGAGCAGGCATTTCACTACCGTCTTCCCGAATCCGCTCGATTAAACAATCGCGATCCGGCCGATAAAACTTTTCAAAAACCTCTGCACTCAGTTTTCTTGAAATCTGCAAATAATCCTCATTGCCCCAATAGAACCCGGCCTCACCGAAGGTCTGCGAGAAAAGCATAGGGATGCCATGCACCCGCGCGCCGGGAGGAACAGGATAAGGGGCGTGTGGAATACGGTCGTGCGTCCGTTTTAATTTACGGATCACAGCATTCGCCGTTTTTTCAACCTGCACCGCCAATTCGCCGTCCTTCACGTCCAGGGCCCGGGCCAGTTCGGTCAGACCACACAGGGCAAAAGCATCGGTATAAATGCTTTCCGCTCCGGTTATGATCGCACCCTCACGGGAGAGACGCAGTGCCCAGCCGTCACCGGCGGCATCCCAGCCGTGTGCGGTCGCAAAGCGGTAAATATGCTCGGCATATTTCAGCCAGCGTGGATCCGGGTCAAGGGTGTTATAGATTTTGCTGAAAACCCAAATGGCGCGGAACTGCCCCCAAAGCCATTTGTCGGTACCGAGCAGTTGCCCGTCATCCCGCAACATGGTGTTTATGCCACCCAGCTCATCAAAAGCATACTTCTCCCAAAACGGCAGAATATGGCCGAAAAGATGGTCTTCCCAGAAATCGGCCAAACGCCGGCGGTCCGCCAGCGGATTTTCCCAGACATCCGTAAAGCGGGCCGGAAAGCCTGCGCATAACGTATTATTTTGGGGAGTTTTACGCACCCGTTCTTCTCTTAAAATCACTTTATCTCCTTAACCGACTTTAACCAAAACTGCATGCGTCCGGACACCTGCTTCGTCTGCGGGGATTGTTGTACCGGCAAGTTGCTTGCCGTCCAACTCCAGCACACATCCGCCACCTGGCCCGACACGCTCGAACACGATTTCGTAAACCGATCCGCGAAACGTACGGGAAAACGAGGCTTTATTCCAGGCGGCAGGCAGACGGGGTTCGATCCGCAACCCTTCCGGAGCGGCCCGAACGCCGAAGATGTGGTCTGTAATGACCAGGAAAATCCACGGCGCCGCCGCGCCGGTCATTACATCGCTGGCCTGGCCGGGCCGCGGAGACGCAGTTCCATGATAGTAGTTCGGCAACCAGAGCGGGATAGCTCGCGTTGTTGCCGTTTCATCCTGATCGCGCAGTGGCAGAATCTGCTTGATGATCCGGATGGATTCATCCGGACGTCCGAGGAGAACCTCCGCTTTGGCCCACATGATAGCCACATGGTTGTAGCAGGAACCGTTGACGCAGGTTCCAGCTGGCTTGGCGGTTTCACGGCCAATCCACGGGCGCGGCGTCATAAAAGGCGGAGCATATAGAATCGGGCCGACTCCGGTTTTGTTGTTTTCGTCCACGCTGCGGGTCAACGCGGTGAGTTTTTTCTGATCCGCCACTCCGCTGATTACTGCCCAGGACTGCATCAGCAGGCTGACGCGTCCGTCCTTGTCCTTGTGCGTGCAAAGCCGCTCCCCGTCATCGGTAATGGCCCGGATATACCAATCACCATCCCAGGCGTGCTCATTGATCTTATTGGCCATCACATCTGCTTCCATCAGCATCCACGCGGCCGTTTCGGTGCGCCCAAGAACCTTCAGTAACGGAGCAATCTGTCTTGCCGCATTCACCAGAGCCATCGATGTCCAGGGCGATTCGCCGATGTCTTTCTTACCGACTTCTTCGAGAGGATCGCTCCAGTCGCCGTCACGCATCAGAGCCATACCGTGCGAGCCGCGATGATTGAACAGCCACTCCAGACCGCGCACCAGACAATCGGCCACTGTCAGTTTTCCATCCGGTCCGGCAAGATCAGGCTGCTGATTGAACAACTCCCGATCGCCGGTTTCCGCATAATAGCGCGACGCGCATAAGGCGGCCCAGGTGGCGATATCGGCATGAGTCTGTTTGGGATGGTTCAGTTGCGGCACCCGCGCCGAGCAGCGCGGCATGAACCCATCCGGCTCCGCCGCTTCGCAGGTTTTAAAAATCCAATGTCGCAGCCACGATGGATCGAACAGCAACCAGGCCCAGCCGTCCTGCAGATGATTCCGCCAGTTAAACCAGGGCGTTGAGCGGGCGGCCAGCGTTTGCCGATGAAGCTGGCATTTGGTCCACACATTCAGCATGGTGTTCAGAACCTCATCCGGTGTTTCAATAGCACAGGTGCCGATCAGCTTGTCGTAACCCTTTTGCACCCGTTCAAAAACATCAGATGGAGAAATATTCGTCCTGAACTCGCGGGCAGCTTTTCGCGCGCCGGCCAAATCCTGTGCCAGACCGAGCGCAAAATTAATTTCAACCTTTTTCCCCGGTTCCAATGTGATCGTATGCTGTAAAGCGGCAATCGGTTCCGTGCCGTAGGCGTTCGTGCCAGAAAGTTTTCCGGTGGTCAATGCGGCGCTATTGGCAAAAGAAACATCGGTGCCCAGAAAATCGTCGCGGGAACCGCAAAAGGAATCCACCGGACGATCGGATGAGAAAAATGCAGCATAGTGATGTTGCGGGGTGCGGTAATGGCGACGTTCGCAGATCAGCGCCGATTCCTCTGCATGAAATTCACTGCGCTGACATTCCAGCCGGTTATCGAGACCTTTCAGATTCACCAGATGATAGCCAATTAACGAAATTTCGCGTGGTGCTTGCGTTGTATTTTCCAGTACAACCCGGTTTACTTCCATGTACTGGTCGGGAGCCACCGCGATCTCCAGCGAAGCCCGGATTCCGGCGCGGGACGAAAAGAATGATGTCTGTCCCGGTTCATGCGAGCACAAATAGGTTTCTGCAGACTGCGGTGCCGGTCCCGCATTAACAGACCAGCAGGACGCATCCGACTTGTCCCGGATGCAATAGTTTCGGCCACTCGAAACCAGATTAACTTCCGGACAATTGAAAAACGTGAGCCCTTCGCCGCGCTGGGTCACAATCGTCTGAAACATGCCGTCGGTCAGCGTATAAAGATAATTTTCCCACGGACGCGGCGGTGCCGGATCGGTGACTACATATTTTCGTCCAGACGATTCGAAATGTCCCCACTTACTTTGCTGTAACATGATCTGTCTTTCCCCTATTCAGTTATATCGGCACAATGCGGCGGGTTACTCCGCATATGTCGTCGAAATCCATTTTACATCCTGCACTTTTTCGCGATAGAGCTTTAGGGCGTCTTCACTGCTTTGTATCACCCTGTTATTTCCGGGAATTCCATGATTCTCCCAGATGAACGCGCGGACGTTTGGATAGACGGCCGGTAGTTGAAACCACTCATCAACCCAGCGGACTTTATCAACATGATCCGGACCATAGCCGCCTTCTGTAACCATGAGCGGCTTGTAGCTCCCGTACTTGCTGTACACTTCCTTAAAGCGCCCCATTGGGTACATATCCCCATCGTCCTTGACATATTTTCGCGACGGCGGATAGCAGGAAATGCCCACCCAGTCCACGTACTGATCGCCGGGCCAGTATTTCTCCATCTTATTCCAGTCTTCGTCAGGATAACTCATATGATTGGGTCCCCAAACAAAAAGGTGCTTCTGCGCTGCGCCGATTTTTTCCGCGATATTGTAAATCCGCTGCCAAGCCTTGCGAAACGCCTCCGGTTGCCGGCTCCAGCCTGTCCAGGTTGTATTGAATTCGTTCATCGGACGGAACCAGACCGGATCGTCATTTCCCATCAGCACGACCGGATCTACGCTATCCCGGAAATACTGCTCAAAAAAATCGTCGTATTTGCCTTCCGCAATATCCGTCACAGAAACTTCTTTGGGCGGCAGCCAGCCGACGGATAAAATGCGATGACCATAGAATTTTTCTGACAAATACCGGCGTCTGATCTCCTGGATTTCTTCAAAATTCCGGCCCGGCGACATCCCTTGATACCACAGAACCAATGCCAGAGGTTTGCCGACGGTTTCTTCAAAAAGATCGATCCGCACCTTGTCTTTTTGGCCGCCACGCAAGGCCACATCAAAACCATAGTCTGGCGAGTAGGCACCATGATAAGCCCCTTCCGCCGGTACTTTCCGCCAGGAATTTTTAATCGCGCCGGCGAGTTCGATTTCGCTGATCAGCATTAAAGTATTTGTCGATGACGCAGCCGGAGATACGGTCACTTCAACTTCCAGCGCCTGTGTGAGAGAACTGCTACCGGTAATTACTTGCGGGCCCTCGACTGAAGGTGCGGCGGGCGTGATCGTTTTCCAGTCCACCCAGGAACCGTTACGATCCGCGCGGGTTCGCACCCGGACTTCTTTCGGCCAGGCAAAATTAGATGCCGTATTATACACTGAGCGCACGCAGATGGTTTCAAGCCCCTGAGGCCGCCCCAGATCGAAAACGACCGCCACGGGATCCCCGCCCTGCCAACCCACATACTGCTCTTTGATAAATGATGATCCCGTCTGACTTTCGCCGTCAGTCAGCCGTGCGCCATCCGTCCACTTATTCGTGCAGCGATCCGCGAAGTCGCCTAACGGGAGCCGCGAAATTTTGTAGAATTTTCCAAGATTTAACACGCCTTGGGTGATCGGTCCGGCACTCTCCGGATCAAGCCGAATCGGCGCAGGTTTTGGAGCGGCGTGGCTGGCGTCGATTTCTTCAGCTACCAATTTATCAAAATCACCCACACGCAGGTCATCGAACTTGACGTATCTTGTGGTCGTCAACGGCGCATCCACAAAAACCAAAACAGACAGCTTTGCCGTTACCGCTCCTGCCGGCACCCGGTTGGTTCCAGCAATGCGTGAATAATTATTGAAATGAGGATTCAGAGGCGGTGTCAGCGGCGACGTATCAAATGTACTGACAAGTTTCCCTGCTGGATTGAAAAACTGCAAACGCAAGGCTGTTTTGATCGCCGTATCCCAGAGTCCTAAACAGACGAAACCTTCCACCAACCAAGTTTTACCTGCTATCACTGGTAAGGATTCGGAATACTGCAACTCCCACGGCAATTCGCGGGCCGCTGTGCCGGCATACAACACCCGTTGCAGGGCGCTCCCGCCAGAACGCGCCTTCGTGCTTATTAACCAAACTTTTTCATCTACCCCTGACCACCCATTGCTTCCTTTTTCGAAATTCAGATTGGGCGAGGGTAAAGCACTACTGGAAAACAGCGACTCGGCCGCATCGGACCGGCCACCCAATCCGCCCAGCGCTATGCCCCAAGCAACCACCAAAAACAAACGTGCTCTTTTCATTTTATATTCCTTTTCCCCTATGTAAAAACCGGACCAAAATGCAGTTGATTATTCAGCATACGTCGTCGAAATCCATTTTGTGTTCTGCACTTTTTCGCGATATAGAATCAGCGCTGCGACGTTACTCTGTATGGATCGGTCGTTATGATTCTCCCAGATGAACGCACGGACATTTGGGTAAACGATCGGCACTTGAAACCACTCATCAACCCAGCGAGCCTTGTCCACCCCATCCGTAAAGGCACCTTCTGTCACCATGAGCGGTTTGTAGTTTCCGTACTTACTGTACACTTCCTTAAAGCGTGCGATCGGATAGCGATTGCTCTCAATGGCTACAAAATTGGTTGACGGTGGATAGCAGGAAATACCCACCCAGTCCACGTACTGATCGCCAGGCCAGTATTTCTCCATCTTATTCCAGGCTTCGTCGGGATAACTCAGGTGATTGGGTCCCCAGATAAACAGATGCTTCTGTGCCGCTCCGACCTTTTCCGCGATATTGTAAATTCGCCGCCAGGCCTTGCAAAATTCTGCCGGTTGTTGTCCCCAGGATGTCCAGGTTGTATTGAACTCATTCATTGGACGAAACCAGACCGGCTCATTATTCCCCATCCGTACGACCGGATCTATGCTATCCAGAAAATACTGCTCGAAAAAATCGTCGTATTTGCCCGTCGCAATGTTCGTCACCGAAACCGCTTCGGTGGGAAGCCAGCCGTAAGTCATAATGCGATGTCCGTAGAAATTTTCTGACAGATAACGCCGGCGAAACTCCTGAATTTCTTGAAAGTTCCTGCCCGGCTCCATACCTTGATACCAAAGAGTCATCGATAGGGGTTTGCCGACCATCCACTCGAAAAGATCCAGCCGCATGACGTCCGTCCGGCCTCCCAGCAGAGCCGTGTCGAAACCATAGGCGGGCGAGTAGGCTCCATGGTAGACTCCATTTGTCGGCACTTCCCGCCATGAATTTTTCATCGATCCGGAGAGTTCGATCTCGCTGGCCAGCATCAAATTATTCGTTGATGAGGAATCCGGGGATAAGGTCACTTCGACTTCCAATGCCTGCGTGGAAGACCCGCTGCCTGTAATTACTTGCGGGCCCTCGACTAAAGGCAGGGATTGGGTAATCGTTTTCCAATCCACCCAGGAACCGTTACGATCCGCGCTGGTTCGTATCCGGACTTCTTTCGGCCAGGCAAAATTTGATGCCGTATTATACACTGAGCGCACACAGACGGTTTCGAGCCCCTGCAGACGCCCTAGGTCAAAAACAACTGTCACTGGACTGCTGCCCTGCCAGCCTACATACTGTTCTTTAACAAATGATAATCCCGTCTGGCTTTCGCCGTCAGTCAGCAACGTGCCATCCGTCCACTTGTTCGTGCAACGATCTGCGAAGTCACCCAATGGTGGCCGTGAAATCTTGTAGAATTTTCCAAGGTTCAGAATACCTTGAGTGACCGGTCCGGCACTCTCCGGATCAAGGAGGATCGGTACAGGCTTAGGCGCAACGTGGCTGGCGGCGACCTCTGCAGCTACCAATTTATCAAAATCACCCACACGCAGGTCATCGAATCTGATGTAT
>JBAWXO010000073.1:0-7836 GCA_037144035.1 Kiritimatiellales bacterium | reverse complement strand
CAACGCGACTTCCAAGCGTACCTTTTCCAACGGAACACCATTAATTGTTACCGGCTCTACCAACGCCTCTGTATTTGTCAGCACACTAGGTTTTTCGGTAAGTGTAACTAACGCACCTCCTGCCCCGAACAAAGCCAGAACCTATTGCTACAGCGGAGACCTATTACACACCGAAATGGGCTCCTATAAAACTCGCTTTGATAAAAATACTTCATGGACCATGCGATCCGTTTTCTTCAACGACAAGTCCATTGCACAAAGCGAAGGAGGTTCCTATCTCCAAACGGTCTTGAACGAAACGTTGACTGCCGAGGAGTTGGCTCAGGTTGGTGGTGACTATTTCCTTGGAACCGGCCACCGCCCTGAACAGGTTGACGTTATGACTGTCAGCGCTTATCAGGACGACGCCCTGCTGGAAACCCGCGACGTGAAAACAGATATCTTTGACCTGAACGAAGGGAACCGGCTGGTTATTCACAAAGAGAGCCGGTTTGTTTCGGCCGTGAACGGAGAGCTTTTAAAAGTAACCTTCGACACGGTAATTACCACCAATGGCATTGAGCAGCACACCCAACTGACCGGCGGCAGCGGCAATATCAATAAAATCTATTTTGTTTATCCCCTCATGCACATTGTGCCTAACGCAACGCAGCACTGGTATGCGTTTAACGGCGGGACGCTGACAGAAAAAGGAGATTTTCTGGATGACGACTCCATGACACTCAATAAAAATATCACGGGCCTTTTGACCAGCAATCCGGAAACAGGCACCGGTGTTTATGTCTACTTCAAGGAGGCCTACCAGAACGGCATCGTCATGATCTGGAATCGCTCCGGCGACAACAAATACTATTACAAATACCCGCATCCGGTTTCTGCCGGACAAATCATCTCCTATTCCGTTTATATGGAGGGGTTTGAAACCTCGGGCTTGTCTATGGAGACATCCGCAGGGTTTGTGCCACAGACCCGCCCAAGTGGCACAGAAACCATTAACTTTTATGCCCTGCCTGGCCATATCTACACAGGACCCGCCCTGTCTGCCGAACTTTCCTTTACTTCGGGCTCAAATAAGCAACCGATTCTTCGATGGAACAACGTTTCCGGAAACGTATACACCGTCTCCTTGACCACCAATCTTTTTGCCGGATTTCAACCCTTGGAAACCAATATCCCGTGGACCTGCAACACTTTTACAAGCCAAACTTATATCACCGAGCCTAAAGCTTTTTATAAAATTGAGGCGCGCCCCGCATATTGAAAAAACCATTTTTTAGTTGCTAATTTGACAATTTACCGTAACGTTATGGCTAGTTAAGCGAAACTTGGTACAGCATAGTAAAAACTAAAAATTAATGGGGGTTAGATGAGAACAACGAAAAAGATTAAAAAAGGATGGGGTACGGCAGGAGTTCTTGCTCTAGCGATAGGCTTGTCGTGTGTTGCGCAGGCTGGTGTCGTAACCTCTGTCCTGATCGACTGTGGTCCTACAGCCTCATCCGGATTTACAAACCTGCTGGGAGGAAATGTTTGGAATGGCTGTTTGAGCAACAACTATACGATCAGCCTACTGACCACGGACGGCAGTAGCTCGGGCATTTCTTTCCGTTCAACGGGGAGTAGTGGGCCGGGTAGTTGGAATTTGGGCGCGACACCTGACGCCAATCTGAACGACGGTAAATTTGCCTTTAAGTCCGTTACGCAAGACGGACTCTTCACGGCCATCAACGAAACCGCAACAGTGACACTGGGCGGCCTAGACTCCAATTATACGTACAATCTGATCCTCTACGGGGCGCGCACGAATAATGTGAGGTACACGACATACACCGTCGGCTCAAGCAATGTAACACTCCAGACTGGTTCCGTCGGCGGCTGGAACTCGAGCCAAGTGGTCAGTATCGACAACATTGCACCGAATGCACAGGGTCAGATTGTGTTGAGTTATTACGGAAGTACGACCAGCAGCGGGGCCTCCCGCGATTCGAACGGTTATCTGAACGCGATGGAAATTCAGGTGATCCCTGAGCCGGCGACCATCGGCATGCTCGTAGTCGGAGCCATAAGTGTGCTGTTCGTCCGCAGACTGCGTACGAGGTAACGGCTATCTTCCGTTCAGAAGCAAAGGAATGTTGTGGGGTTTTTTATTCGCTGGAAATGCTTTTTCTTGTGCTTTGGTGCGATCAAAGGTTCTGTTTTGTGTGGAGGTATGAGCATGAAAAAAAATATTTATACAACAATAACCTGTATGGCGCTTCAGTTTGCAGCATTCGCAAGTCAGGCACAAACCAATATTTATACTGAGTTTTCAGCGTATCTCACAAATAGTGTTTCGCTTTTAAATGATGGCCACATTGGAATAGGCGTTCAGATCAACACCTATGCAAAAGTGCCCTCGACACCGATGACGCCTGTTATTTTTTATATTCTTAATCATTCTATGGAAAGAGTCGGGCAAGAAAACGACATACCCATTATATCCGATTTTTTAGACGAGGGTTATATCGTTGTTACAATGGATTACTTAAACCATCCAAAAGCCATTTCACCCGATTTGGATTGGAGTATACAAGAAATCAGAACCGCAGCGGGCCCCTATTTAGCAGGCTTATCCTATAGAGCAGGCTACAACTATGTTGTGCCAGCCGGTTGTAGAATTAAGCGAGATTTGATCTACTGGTCAATTGATAAGCATGCCTCAAAAGGCACATTTGAATATATCGTCAGCGTGTATAATGATTATGTCGTGCCGAAATTCGGCGCTATCTATGGCTTAACACCCGCTGTAATCATTGAGGATTGTAAAAAACCTGATGGCAGTCCGATTGATTTGGATCTGCGGATGGATATCGTTTATCCATCCCAACCTAGTAAAAAAGTGCCTGTTTTTATGCTGGCGGCATCCTCAGAGGCGCGCAGTTTCACAAGTGGCCTCAACAAATTAAGACCCCACGAGGTGGGCTTTTTAATGAGAGGCTATGCCAGTGTTTGCTATGACCACGAATATATCCCGATGGCAAGAGCAGACCATTATAATTATTTTGCCCCCTTTAGCTTAGCGGGGTGGAACGGGGTGAAGACCCATACAGCGGCCGTGCGATTGACACGTCTGCTAGCTGACCAGTACGGATATGATAAGGAAAATATAGGCGTAATGGGGCATTCCAAGTCCTCCTATTGCTCCCTGTTATCCTCTCCAAATCCGCAATTAAGAAATGAGGCTGTTCGCTATTCCGGCTTTACCAATGAGACTTATGGCGCACAGCCTTGGCTGACCTATGGGGATGGAACACCTATCAAAAGTGACGTGCAGGTTTGCTATAGCTCAATGGGAGATGGAACAAAAAAACATGCTACCATCGTGAATTCAAATACCTGCCCAAGCGTCATTGCTTGCGGAGATTTAGATCAATATGGCTCATGGGATTATTGGCCGGATGTCCAGGCGACCTATCTGAGATATAACGTTCCACATTTGGCTATGGGAATGATTGGCTTAGGTCATGTTTATGCCTATGGCTACGATGCGGTATTAGGTTTTGACCGCTATAAGGCAACGGGGGATTTCTTTGATTATTATTTGATGAAAGATGCGCAACTGGCACCGAAAGTTATTTACAGCATACCCCTTGATAAAGAACCCGCATTCTCAATGGTTGAGGGAGATAGTATCTCTGTAAAATTCACGGCTCCTATGGATCGGTTAACCATTGAAACTGGCATAAAAATAACCGATCAACAACAGTCAGGGAAGGAAACCGCGGGCAGTTGGACGTCTGTGGCCGGGGATACTCAATGGATTTGGAATTCCTCTGAACTACAAAGCAGTCAATATTATCAAATACAGATCGCGACAAATGTTGCAGATAAAAATGGAAGATATCTGGAAAATAATAGCGCAAGCAGCTTTCGAGTTGCATCCGTTGCGCAGGCTAGCAATGTAACTTCTATTCTGATCGACTGCGGTCCTGCAAGCGGTTTTACAAACCTGCTGGGCGGAAATGTTTGGAATGGTTGTTTTAGCAACAGCTACACGGTCGCCAGCCTGCTGACCACGACCGGCGGCAGCTCAGGTATTTCTTTCCGTTCAGCAGCGAGTGCTGGTTCGGGTTCATGGAATGTGGGCGCAACATCTGATGCCAATCTGAACGACGGAAAATTTGCCTTTAGCTCCGTTACGCAAGACGGGTTCTACTCGGATACCAACGTCAACGCCACCGTGACGCTGGGCGGACTGAGTTCCAATTGCATCTATAATCTTATCCTCTACGGTTCGCGCACGAATTATGTGAGGTACACGACATACGCTGTCGGCACAAGCAATGTGACGCTCCAGACCGGCTCTGTCGGCAGCTGGAACTCGAGCCAAGTGGTCCGTATCGACAACATTACGCCAGATGCGCAGGGTCAGATTGTGTTGAGTTATTACGGAAGCACAACCAACGGGGGCGTCCGCAATTCGAACGGTTATCTGAACGCGATGGAAATTCAGGTGATCCTCTCGCCAGCCGCCATCAGTTCACCAGGAGTCATTCTTACAGATGACTTCAGCGACGGTAACCGAACCAACACGCCCAATGGCGGCGTTTGGTACAAGTATGGAAACACAACACTGACAACCACATCAAACCTGTATATGACGCTGACAACAAGCGAAACCGTTTCCCGTGGTGCAGAATTAAACTTCGGTGCACAAACGCTGTCCGTGGGGGATAAACTTTCCGTCAGTTTTGATATGATGCAAAACACCGTCAGTAATTCAGCAGACCGGGTGAGAATCGGACTCTATGATTCCAACGGAACCGCTCTGACCGCCGACACGGCGAATGCGGCTACTGCCACGGCCTATCTGGGCCGCGTTGGCTATTATGCTGCGCTGGATACCCGCACCAACTCAACCGGATACGTCAATATCAGAAACACCACGTCCACTCAGACTCAAGTGAGCACCATCACTGGGCAGTCCCAGGTCAGTCTGAACAACGTGAATATTTTTGATGCCAACTGGGATTCGGTGCTCTGGAGCATCGAACGCACCGGCGCGGCTGAATACACGCTCGCAATATCCGTCAATGGCGGGGCCGAAAAGAGTTGGGTTCACAGCTCCGGCGGCGAAATGACCGACACCTTTGACACCTTTGTACTCTATCAATCCACTGGAATAGCTTCGTTCACCCTAGACAACGTCATCATAAAAAAAATATCCGCTTCGGCCCGCGGGAGTCTATTTCTTGTGTTTTAGAACAGATGAGAAAAGCCTAGAGAGGAAAAACGTATGCGATCAATGAAATCATTAGTCACCATCGGCTTCGTCATCATTGCCGTAGCCGCCATCAGCTCAGCAGGAGTCATTCTTACAGATGACTTCAGCGACGGTAACCGCACCGGCTGGTACAAGTATGGAAACACAACACTGACAACCACATCAAACCTGTATATGGCGCTGACAACAAGCGCAACCGTGGCACGGGGTGCAGAATTAAACTTCGGTGCACGGACGCTGTCCGTGGGGGATAAACTTTCCGTCAGTTTTGATATGATGCAAAACACGGTCAGCAATTCAGCAGACCGGGTGAGAATCGGACTCTATGATTCCAACGGAACCGCTCTGACCGCCGACACGGCGAATGCGGCTACTGCCACGGCCTATCTGGGCCGCGTTGGCTATTATGCTGCGCTGGATACCCGCACCAACTCAACCGGATACGTCAATATCAGAAACACCACGTCCACTCAGACTCAAGTGAGCACCATCACTGGGCAGTCCCAGGTCAGTCTGAACAACGTGAATATTTTTGATGCCAACTGGGATTCGGTGCTCTGGAGCATCGAACGCACCGGCGCGGCTGAATACACGCTCGCAATATCCGTCAATGGCGGGGCCGAAAAGAGTTGGGTTCACAGCTCCGGCGGAGAAATGACCGATACATTTGACACCTTTGTACTATATCAATCCACCGGAATAGCTTCGTTCACCCTAGACAACGTTCAGGTATCCGTTATCCCTGAACCTGCAATAATCGGGATGATGGGTCTCGGCGGGGTGACCTTATTGCTGTTCCGGCGCCGTTTCTTACGATAAAAAGGCGAAGCTTTCTGAGACCGGACTTTGTCCGGTCTCAGACTGTTGATAAAGGTAAAAAGTTTTGGGAATTTTCCCGGAGATTTTTTAGTGCCACAAGACACTCTGAAAATCTTTGCTTCTACTTGATCCCCAACGTTTCAAAGGAGAATGAGATGTTTTTTACCTGCCCGTTTCCTTTAAAAATAAAATCCGAACCGTTTTGGGCTTCATGAGTAAATGCCGTGTTCACTTTATGAAGCTTCACTTTGGCTTTAACCCATACACCTGTGCCATCCTTCTTGATCTTGCATACCTCTGAATAACGGGAGTCTTTTGAGTCCGGCCGGGGGGTGCTCGTCAGCACCATGAACTCATCGCGCCCCGCGTCAAGGTACTCAAATTCAAGAAAAGCCTTAAAATTATGAGTTCTTAGTTTCTCGCTCAACGCTTCTTCAAAACGCAAATACAGCCCAGCATTCAGTTTATACACGCCGTCGCTTTCCAACAGTGAGCCGATTGATTTTATTTTTTCTCCGGGAAAACAAGTTATGAACTTTTCTGCGCAAATCAGAGACTCCATATTTCCTGATTGTTCTTTTGCCGTCGTCAGCAGCGCCTTTGCTTGTATATATTTGCCGTTACCGACGGCGTCTGCAATTTTATCCAGCACATCAATCAAGCCGACCGTGTCAAAGCCTGTCCTCTTGAAAAAATCTTCTTTTTTTCGCAACTCAAATAGTTGAAGAGGCAGTTTTATTCCGGACGGGTCGGACGGAATTCCTTTAAACTCCGCCGCATACTGTTCTGTGGTTTCCATCTCACGAAATCCGAAATCAAACGTGGGTTGAACTACAGTTGCTTCTGAAAAATCGTTCCATGTGTTCACGAAGACAATATCCACCATGCTCCGGTTGGCCACATTGAATTGCCATTGCTTGCGATAGGTATCACCATTTTCCCAATCGATATATTTAAGCTTGCCCCCCCAGCCGCCAGAAGGCCGGTTATCCATGCCCGGCACCACCGAGCTTGTGCTGATTTTGAAGTTTCCTTTTTGGCAATACTCCTCATTCGCTTCCAAAAGACATTTCTGATACTTCACGGTGTCTTCTGAAACTGCGTACATGTCATGGGTTTTCAGATACAAAGGCGGTGAGGCGGCATTCCTTGGTCGATGGGAAATCCATGCATACACGCCATCAACCAGCTTGCCCCACTTTTCATAATCTCTGCGCACCTGCTCCAAATTTGTCGCCCCGACACCCATTGCTCTAATATATAAAGGCTCCTCAACTCCTGCGGGAGTTTTAAAGGGATGGGCCTTTATTTCACGGAATTCATCCGGAGTGGCATCGCGCTCGCCGCCAAAGAGCATGATTAAGGGATGCTGGTTTACAAAGATACCTGTTTCGATGTTAAAGAAAGTATCGAGTTGGTATTGAATCGCTTCGCGGAAGACCACTAGTTTTTTTTCGTGCGTATTGCAGTCCGGCCGATATTTTTCGATCCATGACCAAAGCCAGTTGGGGCACATGAGCAGCCCGACTTTAAAATTATGTTTTTTAGCAATCTCCATCATCTTGAGAGCGGCCTTGTTCGACCGATGCTCCGGGAACCCCCATTCAACTGTAAAACCATCAATATGAACGGTTTTTGCCTGAAGAATTTGATACTCAAGATAATCCGGATCCAAGTCCGACTGCGGACCTGTCATCGGATACAGCACAGATGCAATCTGGTGCCTGCCGTCCGGACCAATCAAATCAGGATTA
>JBAWXO010000072.1:0-7843 GCA_037144035.1 Kiritimatiellales bacterium | reverse complement strand
AACCAGATCAGAAACAGAACTAAAAAGTGACAACTTTAAATCAGGACGTGACATCATAGGCTTTGGTTCCTTTCTGAGTGTCCGTCAAACCGGGGTTACTTCATCCTGACCTCTGACGCCTGTCTCCTGAACCACGCCTTTCTCTTGTAGCTTGGCCTGGCGTCTGATACAGTTTCAGCATGAGTCGGGAAGATCAAATTCTGACATGGATACGTCAAGGGATGGCCCGTTATGCGGACGAGCTTTCAGGGTATAGAGTTGTCCTTTTTGGCTCGCGCTCCCGGCGGAGCCACAGGGAGAGGTCTGATTTTGATATTGGGGTGATCGGTGAAAGGCCCCTTTTTATGAAAGATTTTTACCGCATCAGTGACTTCCTCGAATCATTGCCAACGTTGTACCGGATCGACTGGGTTGATCTGAACCGTGCATCGGACCGGCTGAAAGAAAATGCGCTAAAGAATGCGGTGGTGCTGTATGGATAGCCAGGGACTTCTTGCTGATTTTAAGAACGCCGTAACACAGTTACAGGAAGCGTTGCGCCTCCCTGCTGCAAACGACGTGATTAAAGCCGGATGTATTCAGTATTTTGAGTTTTCGTTCGAGCTGGCTTGGAAAACCATCAAGCGGTTTGCAGAGGAAGACGGTCTGACAGATTGCGGCTCGCCGAAGTCGGCGCTCAAAACAGCCTTTAGTAACGGCTGGATTGTGAATGAAGAGATTTGGTTGGATATGCTCTCTTCGCGAAACAAAATGTCGCATACGTACAGTGCTGCGGATGCGCTCGATGTGTTTGATAAACTCTCAGGCTTTGCTGATGCATTGCAACATCTGGCGGAGGACCTTTCTCGAAAGGATTCTTAAGAGACGTTCTGTCCACGCTTTCCTCTCATTCTTGCATGTGAAGAACGCATTGATGCGCAGGAATTTGATGAAAACAAAGTGGCTGCCCGCGCTGGCGGCAAAGTGGCCGGAAATGCCCGGCGCGAACTGGAGAAAAGAGCGGGCGCAAAGTGGTCAGCCGCGAGAACTATCTCGAACTGCCCCAAGCGGTCAAAAAATCAAAAACTTGAATAGCATTGACGAAATGGCAAGTTGCCGGAACGGTTTCTGGGGAAGATGTCCCGTTAAATGGCGCATCGAATGTCCCGTTAAATGTCCCGTTAAACGAAAAGATCATCCATTTGATATGCAAAAACCCGGGTATGCAGCGCAAAGCGTAACCCCCGGAACCTTTTGTGCCTTTTTGTGTTTCTTGTGGCCAATCTCTTTCCCAGCCCCCGGAACCTTTTTGCGTGCCAGGCCGTAGCTACCGGCGAAGACTGGTGCCTTTTTGTGTTTCTTGTGGCCAATCTCTTTCCCAGCCCCCGGAACCTTCGTTGCTTCCACATTCATCGCTTATATTTTTGCGCCCCTTGCGCTCTTTTGTGGCAAAATCTCTTTCCCCCTTCGGCAAGCTCATGGCCGGCAATCCCCGGAACCTTTTTGCGTGCCAGACCGTATGCTCCGCTTTTATTGCCTTGATGAAACCGGCATAAAAACTTATACAACGTTCATGTCTCCGACCGATACAGCCGTAACCAGTCTTGTTGAGCAGATCGTCTCTTTAGTCCATCCGCTTAAAGTCGTCCTGTTTGGATCGGTTGCCCGCGACGACGCTCGTGCTGGCAGCGATATTGACCTTCTGGTTGTCATGCCGGAAGGCTCTCGTCGCCGCGCCATTGCCCAGAAACTTTATCAGGACATTCGCAATGCCCGGGTTACCTTTGATCTGGTGGTTGCAACGCCGTCCGACCTTGAAAAGCACCGCGACAATGCCGGTCTGATTTACCGGAGCATCCTGCGGGAAGGCCGGGAGCTCTATGCCGCATGAATTCCAGAGCGGATCGTCCGAAGACTGGTTGCGCCGTGCACACAGTGATTTGGCTTTGGCTTGCGGATGGTTGCGCCGGAGCGTTCTGCCGGAAGACCTCTGTTTCCATGCGCAACAGGCGGTCGAAAAATCACTTAAAGCCGTGTTGATCTCTAAAGGCATTGATTTTCCCCGCACCCACAACCTGCGCATATTGATCGATACGTTGCCTGAGACTGTGTTTCGCGACCCGATTCTGGATCCATCTGCTGCTCTGACAGACTACGCCGTCAGCGCCCGCTATCCCGGCGAAGTTGAAGCGGTCACCAAGGAAGAACTCAAAAAAGCCCGCCACATTGCCCGCGAAGTCGTTGCCTGGGCTGAAAATGCAGTTCTGGCTTAGTTTTTCCGCCCAGCCCATCTCCTTCTCTGCGTCCCATGCGCTTGTTCGCGGCAAAACTTCTCCCAACCTCAAACTCCAAACCCTCGGAACCTTCGTTGTCCTTCGTTTCCTCCCGCCTGCAACGCTGTAGCACTGCGGGCAGGTCTGTAAAAATCTTTTCCAACCCCCAACTCCAACCCCCAACCTCAAACCATCTCCACATGATGGATCGCGGGCAATAAAACGCATTTCGATTTTTGAAATACCCTTTAAACTTGAATAACGCCCTCTTTTGGCCCTACATTCCGATGATGCTCAAGTCCGTAGACAGTAAGAAAATCAGACAGCTTGCGGAAAAATATTCTGCAAAGCGGATACTGCTGTTCGGCTCCGCTGCCGCAGGGGGTGACTTCAGAGATATTGATTTGGCGGTTGAGGGAGTTCGTCCCGAACAGTTTTTTAAATTCTATAGCGAACTGTTGTGGAGTCTGTCAAAACCGGTTGATTTGGTCGATCTCTCTGAGAAAAGCCTTTTCTCCCGGCTGATTGAGTCCGAAGGAACGTTGCTCTATGCCGCGAATTGAACAAAAGGTCGCGGCGGAACTTGAAAATATTGCCGCGGCTCTGAGTCTGATTCCGGACGATATTCAAAATCTGTCAACATTGGAGCTTACGGGTTAAGTGGTTTGCTTTTTCAGGGTGAGGAAGTACATTTCATACATGTCTTTAACAGATAAAATATCTGACCTCATAACTCGCGGAGAGTCTGAAACGCTGGAGTTTAAATCATCCTTTGGCAAGGACATCATCGAAACGGCCGTTGCATTTGCCAATACGCGCGGCGGGCGTATTGTCGTTGGTGTTTCAGATATCGGGCGACCGGCGGGACAGAGCTTCGGTAAGGAATCTTTGCGTGATTACGTGAACCGGATTGCCGTAGCAACGGAACCTTCGATCATTCCGGATGCCGAGAAACATTCGACCCCGAATGGCGAGATCATCGTTTTATCAATAACAGAGTTTCCGTTGAAACCGGTCGCAACACGTGGTCGCTGCTACCGCCGGGCAGGTAGCACAACCCGGCAGATGACTCCGTCTGAAATTGCGGAGATGCATTTGCACAGCACTGGCCAGAGTATGGATGCAGTAATTGTTGCAGGAAAGAACCGGGACGATCTCGACCTGGATGCCGTACGGAACTATATGCGCAGGGCAACAGCACAAGGGCGGCGCACCTTTGCCGAGCAGGACGATCCTTGGCAGGTTTTGAAGAAGCTGGAGCTGGTTAAGGCAGAAAGTGAAATTACCCGCGCCGCTATTCTGTTATTCGGGAAAAATCCGCAATCGCCGCTAACGCAGGCGGTGGTTCATGCGGGACGGTTACGTGAAAAAGTCCATATCATGGACAATCGGATCATCGAAGGGTCAATTATTGAGCAGGTTGAAGAAACGGTTGAGTTTATCAAACGGAATCTGCACGTTCGTTTTGAGATTACCGGAGAGCCTCAAAGGAAAGAGATTTGGGACTATCCGCTGATGGCATTGCGGGAAGCGGCCATCAACGCGATCTGCCACCGGGACTACGGGGATACAGCCGACATACAGATTAAAATTTTTGAGAAAGCATTGCAAATTTGGAGCCCCGGTTTTCTGCCATTTAATATGACGGTTGAAGATCTGTTCAATCCTGAACATACGTCCAAGCCCCGGAATAAGCTGATTGCGCAGATTTTTTATGACATTGGGCTGATTGAGCGGTACGGAAGCGGCATCCGCCGGATACTGGAGGCTTGTCAGGAAGCGGACTTACCCGCGCCGCTGTTTGAGAACTTTTCAGGCGGGTTCCGTATAAAATTTATGTTTCCAGCGCAAGTTGCCGATGCGGTTTCCGGAGAAGATATTCCGCTAGATGAGGGAATAAATGAGGGAATAAATGAGGGAATAAATGAGGGAATAAATGCGTTGCTGGAATGCATAAGAAAAACGCCGGGACAGAGAAGTCCCCGGCTTGTAAAAGCGTTGAACACTCCCGCCAAAACAATTGAGCGTTGGCTGTCCGATCTGAAACAACAAGGAGTGATTGAGTATCGCGGCAGCAAAAAAACCGGCGGATATTGGGCGTTATGATATGGGATTAATTTAAAGAGTATTAATTTTGTTTTACAGAAAGGAAACGAAGGACAACAAAGGTCATTCAAAAACCCTTGAAAACAAAGGCTTTCCCTGCATCCGGTTCTTCCTTGGGGCTCCTTCGTTACCTTCTGTTGAAAATATTGTTCAGATTAATTTCGTATGACACGACGGAATGCAGATTTTTTTACAGAAAACAGCACCATGAAAATCCTCTGGCACATCTCGGCGGTTGGTTTAAAAACTCTCTGGGACTTCCCTCAAACTCCAACCCCTGGAACCTTTTGTGCCTTTTTGTGTTTCTTGTGGCCAATCTCTTTCCCAGCCCCCGGAACCTTTTTGCGTGCCAGGCCGTAGCTACCGGCGAAGACTGGTGCCTTTTTGTGTTTCTTGTGGCCAATCTCTTTCCCCCTTCGGCAAGCTCATGGCCGGCAACCCCCGGAACCTTTTGTGCCTTTTTGTGTTTCTTGTGGCCATCTGACCTGTCACCCGCCACCTGACGACTTCCACCCCTCTGACTTCCTCGGCTGTCCCTCTAGCGAAGCGGGTGTAAAAACTTCCCAATCCCCTCCGTATCTCCGTGACCTCCTTGGTAAACCTCTCTCTTATGTGAGGTTCGCGACCTCGGTCTTTCTTCGTATCTGCGGAATTCATCTTTCATATTTCATACTTCATCCTTCTCCCCACGCGGTCTCCCTTTGGTCGGCTCGCTCTCTTCCCCCTCCGTATCTTTGCGGCCTTGGCGTCTTTGCGGTCAAAAATCTCTCTCCCCCTTCGTTTTCCTTCATTTCCTCCTGTAAAACGAAATGAATACTATTTAAGCTGTTCCATATAATGCACAAGGAAATGATATGCGAATTGTTCTCATACAGGACTTCATTGATTTTTTTCGCGGGGCAGGGCATTCCGGTTCCGAGCGGAAAAAATGGGTCAAGCGGCACAAAGAGAATAACACCATCATTGTCATAGGGGATTCGCACACCTATTTTTTCAGCGGACAGGAGGTCATTCGTCCCCGGAAAATAGCGTATCACCACGGCGTCATTAATTCTTCAGAGAATCTCATCCCGGAGTTTTCGCCGATCCATATCGGGCCGGTATTGGCTTATAACGCAGATAAATATGGGACGAAAACCCGGGGTCGGGAAAAGATCGACTATTTGATTAAGAAACGGATGATTGAACGTGGCGCTCAGGTGTTGTTTTGCTACGGGGAAATTGATATCCGGAACCACGTCATCCGTCAGGCAGATCGTCAAGGGATTGCAATGGAATCTGTGGTTGATAAGGTGCTTGCGAACTATTTATCCTTTCTCGTTTCCATGCGGGAGGAAGGGCTTCGGGTCGCCTGCTGGGGTCCCACACCGTCGTTCCCGAACGCAGAAAAACCAAGCAGTGAGTTTCCTGTGTACGGGAACGAGATCGCACGCAATAAAGCGACGTTATATTTTAATGAGCAGTTAAAAAATCTGTGTCAGCAGAACAACCTCGGTTTTATTTCAATCACCGAAAAGTTGATTGATGAGCGTGGCCGGATAAGACAGGAATACTTTGTTGACGGGTGCCACTTGAGCCAGAAAGCCTGGTCTCTAGTGGATGTCGGGACGCACTTCTTTGGTAAGTTTTAGGTAGGGCGCGTCTTAAATGGAGGGCCACGCTCCTTTTTGGTAGAGACGCCTCGCCTGCCCTGAGTTCATCGAAGTGGCCGAGGCGTCCTAAATGCCACCTTTCAGACTGCTGATTTGGGAAGCGGCTCTCATAGGACCGGCTTTTATTGCCTTGATGAAACCGACATAAAAACTTATACAACGTTCATGTCTCCGACCGTTAAAGGCCTCACTATACTGTATTAATGTACTCACTTCGGAATCTCTCCTTTCCAAAGTGACAACCTATGTCAGGACCGGACATCCTGACCTCCGCCCTCCGTCTTCTGACCTCCGCCACCCGCCACTCGTCACCCGCCACCTGACTCCTGAATCCTGGCGCCTTTTTGCGGAAATCTCGCTCGACGGGAAAATCCGTCTCAGATATGGTGGCGTCATGAAAGAGATCATGTTTGAAGTGATGCAGGAAGCGGACGGCGGTTTTACGGCAGAATGCCTGACAGAAGCCATTTTCGCCCAGGCGGACGGTTGGCCGGAGCTTCGCGAACAGGTCAAAGACGCCGTGGAAGGTTACTTTTTCGATCAGCCGAAACCGGAGATCATCCACCTGCATCTGGTTCGTGATGAGGTGCTGGCTTACGCATGAAGCTTCCTCGTAATCTCAGCGGCGTCGAATTGGCCAAATGCCTTTGCCGACGCTGGGACTATGTGCAGGTTCATCAGACAGGCAGTCATATAATTCTCGATACGACCGCGCCAGCGAATCAACGCATAGCCGTTCCGGCCCATAAAGCGCTCAGAATCGGAACTCTCAATAATATTTTGCGAACCGTCGCAGAGCATAAAGGCGTTTCCAAAGAGAATATTCTGGAAACGTTATAAGCCTCTTTGCCCGTTTTCGCATAGCGGGCGGGCAGGGAATCAAAACTCTCATTTTATAAAAATGGTTGATAAGGTGCTTGCGAACTATTTATCCTTTCTCCTTTCCATGCGGGAAAGGGGTTTTCGAGTCGCTTGCTGGGGTCCCACGCCGTCATTCCCGGACGCCGCAAAACCGAGTGATGAGTTTCCTCTGCACGGAGACGAAATCACACGTAACAAAGCGACGTTGTATTTTAACGAACAGTTGAAAAATTTGTGTCGGCAGAACAGTCTTGTTTTTGTTTCAATCGCGCAGAAGTTGATCGATGCGCATGGCCGAGTAAAACGAGATTACTTTTTCGATGGGTGTCATTTAGGCCAGAACGCCTGGTCGCTGGTGGATGCCGAGACGAGCTTCTCTTGGTAGGGCTTACGTAAAGGAATGATATGCACAGTGTTCTCATCCAGGACGTCATTGATTTTTTACGCGGGGCAGGGCATTTTGGATCGCAATTAAAACTGGAAGCGTAAATTAAAACATGAATCAGGAACCGGAAATTTTGGTAATAGCTCATAACTCAAGCGAAGTAATATTTAATCTGCTGGATGAGCTTTATGGGAAATTTAATATTTCAGTGGTTGATAATGCCAGCCACGACTCAACCGTAGAAAAAATCAAAAGCGTTTATCCGCAAATAAATTTAATAGAACTTAAAAACAACATCGGCTACGGCAATGCGTCAAATATCATTTTAGAAAACACAAAAAACAAATATGTGCTTTTGTTAAACCCGGATATTGAAATTAAATCAGAAGAGATCCTGAAATTTCTAGAAATCTCAAAAACCTTAGATTTTACAGTTACAGGGCTTCCTGAGGATATTCCTCCAATTGAGGGACAAAAAACTGAGGAATTATATGTCGAAACCGATTGGGTAATGGGTTGCGTCATGCTGTTTAACGGTTCTTCTCGGAAGTGCGTACCTACAGATGTCTGACGGTGGATAGATTGGG
>JBAWXO010000071.1:0-7885 GCA_037144035.1 Kiritimatiellales bacterium | reverse complement strand
TGGCAGGACTATGTGGCAGATACGAACCCGACAAATCTCGACTCGTATTTACGCATCACGGCGATTTCCAACCGGCCAGCCACGGTCTATTTTCCATCCTCAGCGAAACGGTACTACACCCTGCAACGGCGCATTAACCTACTGGCCGATAACTGGACGAATGTCACGGCTAAGGTCAACATCCAAGGTTCGGGTGGAATCTATTCGTTGCAGGATACGACGTCCGCCACCCAGCAGTTTTACCGGGTTACCGTTAAGGTCTCGCCATAAACAGGGCAAATTGAGGGGATGAGCGGTTGTTTTTCCTGACCTTGGAAACCTCGGCTTCGCACTTGCCAAGGCAGGCAGGCTTCCGTACTCTTTGGCGGATATGAAGTTAACAAAGAACGGCACTTTTTTCGGGGGATTCCTAGTGATCCTTGCGTTGTCTGCCGTGACCGGATGTTCGACGGTTGGGCCGTACCAAGAGACCCGTGCCGGTAACTATCTTTACCTGAATCCGTTCAGCTATAAGCCCGCAACGTCTCAGGAGCACTTGAACTATGCCCTAGATCTCAAGAAACGCGGGCATGCCGACAGCGCACGGAAGCAGTTCGAAATTCTTGTGAAACGCTGGCCGGACAGCGCTGAAGCGGCGACCGCCAAGCGGGCGGTGGCTGATATCTATTTTGAGCAGGGGAAAAATAAGAAGGCGTTTACCGCCTACGAAGAACTGATTCAGCAATACTACTCCAATATCAAGGATTACAACTCGATCCTCGACCGGCAGTACAAGCTGGCGACGAAAGAAATGGATCGCAAGCGGATGCGCTGGCTTTTCGGAGGCTACCGCGCTCCTGAACGGGCTGTACCGTTGTTTGAATCCATCATCAAAAATGCGCCGCAGTGGGAACGTGCGCCCGAGATGCAATACATGATCGGACAGGCTTATCAGAAGAACGATGATCAGGAGCTGGCGGTCGTTGCCTACTCAACGGTCGAATACCGTTATCCGGACAGCCCGTTCGCTGAGAAAGCGGGCATCGCAAAAATTGAAAGTTTCAAGAATCTGGTTGAGTCCACGCCGTACAGCTTGGAAATCCGCGAACAGGCACAGCTTTCCGCCCGACTGTTCCCAGAACTCTATACAAACTCACAACACATTGCTCAGGCGCAGGCGTTCAGTAAGGAGTTACATAATACGTCCGCCGAATACTACTATGAAATCGGCCGTTTCTACGAACGGGTTCCGCGTCCGCCGGAGAACGGTTCCGCCGCGATTTACTACAATAAGGTGATCAAAAACTACGGTGATACCGAATATGCCGCCAAAGCCGCAGCGCGTTTGCGCGTGCTCTTCCCTTCCGGCCAGGCCCGACTGGCCGACGGCTCTCTGGCTCCGATTGTTCCTGTGGTTGATGTCGAACCCGGCACCGCCGCCGCTGCAGCCGGCGGCGTGGATATCCACGTGGGCGGAGGCCGCGCACAGGTACGGACTCTTCCCGAACGACTGTCCACTGATCCGGATGCGATTGAAATCACCGCAGACCGGATGGAATATTCAGGCGACCTGCTGATTGGCGACGGCAACGTCGCTGTCCAGCAGCAGGGTGCCAGCCTTCAGGCCGACCACGTGACGGTGAATTCGCAGACGGGAGAGATCAGAGCCAACGGCAACATTCTGATGATTCGCGACGGTACCCGTTGGGAAGGCCAGGAGCTGGTTTACAACTATAAGACGCGCGAAGGCACTTTCGGAAAATCCTTCATGTATTTTGAGCCGGCCTACATCACCGCTGAGAAAACCGAGCGCATTTCGACCAACGAATTTCTCATGCACGATGCGATGATCACCACCTGCTCCGGTGAAAACCCGACAGTCTATGCCAAAGCAAAAGAAGTACGCATCATTAATGATGGCGGCAAAGAAGGCGCCTTAGTCAAGGGCAAGCACGTCACATTTTATGTCGGGCCGGTTCCCGTCTTTTACACGCCGTATTACGAACGCCGCATCGGCGGGGACAGCGTCTTTAACGTCGTTGTAGGTTACGGTGGAGACCTCGGAGCCTTCATCAAGACTCGTACTACCTTGCATCCAACGGAGTGGCTCACTTCCAAGACGCATTTTGATCTCTACTCTCAGCGGGGAATCGGGCTGGGTCAGGATTTCCTATGGAAAACACCGCGCGGCGGCGGCAAGATCGAAACCTATTACATCAATGACAATGACCCAAAAAACAGTCACGACATGACGTCTTATCAGAACCTGGTTGATTCGCAACGGTATCGCATCAAGCTGACCGACCGTGAGCAGATTAATCGCGAAACCTATTTTGCCACCAAACTCAACTGGCTGAGCGATCCGTTAATTACCAGAGACTTCTTCAATAAAGACTATAAGGATGAAGCCAATCCTGAAAATTATGCGGTCGTGCAGCACTCTGCTGAAGACCATGCCGCCAGTCTGCGCGTCGACCACCGCCTGAATGACTTCTATACCACAGTTAACCGTGTGCCTGAGCTGACGTACGACCAGTACCGCTCGCGACTCGGCGACTCACCGTTCTATTTCGAGAGCCAAAACAATCTCGCATTCCTCGAAATGCAAAACGCAGAAACCAATCTTCCGCCGGTATTGCGCGGGAACAACTATCACAGCGGCCGGTTTGATACCTACAACCAGCTCTTCCTGCCGCTACGCTTCAAGGACTTCTTCAATGTCATTCCGCGCGCCGGCTACCGAGGAACCTTTTACAGCGACACCGGCACGAACGCGATGGACTCGGCAAAGTATCGCCAAATCTTCGAGCTTGGTACGCTGACTTCCTTCAAATCGTACAAAACGCTTACGGATAAGAGCGGATTCTACGGTGATGGCCTGCGTCATGTTGTTGAGCCGTACGCCGACTACAGCTGGCGGGCCAAGCCGAATCTGGAACCGGGAAACATTCCCCAGTTTGATGCCATTGATGCGTTCGACAAACAGAACGAAGTCCGCTTCGGTGCTCGAAACTTCCTGCAGACCAAACGCGGGGCTAAACGGATTGTCAACTTCCTGGACAGTGATGTGTACACCACTTATCGCCTGGATCCGGCAACCGGCGAAAGAAGTTTCAGTAATCTGGTAGCCGATGCGGAAATGAGTCTGACTGACCACTTCTTCATCCAGTCGGATGTCGAATACAACTGGTACACCCACAAACTGACACCCGCCAACGCACGTCTGAACTACGTCACCGATGACCAGAGCGAATATAGCTTTGAATACCGCTATTTGGACGGTACCCGCGAGCTCTTTACGCCGCGCGTCAAACTCTTCCCGAATGATAAATGGTCCTATGAGGCTTCCGCCAGCTATGACCGGAAATACAACGAGTGGTACGAACGGAAAATCCTCGTCAGCCACAAGTTTGACTGCGTCGGCATGGGCGTCGGCTTAAAGATTAACCAGTATGACGAGGCGCAACTCTGGATCCAGTTCTGGCTGCTTGCCTTCCCGCAGGATCCAATGGACGTCGGATTCTAAAGTTTCCAGACATTGGGAAATTCCGGTTCCGGTTTTCCGATGTTTGGAAAAACAGAGGTCGTTTTTTACAACCCTTGGAAAAGAGACCTGTTTTGCTGTTCAGGGTCTTGACTTAGCGGGTGATTTCTATACCTTAATCGACTCTTAATTCCGGTGTGGCGCAGTGGTAGCGCAGGTGACTGTTAATCACTTGGTCGTAGGTTCGAATCCTACCACCGGAGCCATTATTATTCGTTTGCTTCAAACTGCGCCTTGGCACGCCAGTCTTTGTTCTCGGTAAAAGAATGCTTTTCCCCAAGCACGGCTTGTTTTTAATGGTTCCTCCCGCTAGATTGAGCCCTTCAATTTCCAGAGGGATTTTCAATCATGTTCAAACCGGTTTCGAGCAAAACAGATTTCGCGAAAATGGAGGAGGGCGTGCTTGCCTTCTGGCAGGAGCACGGCACGTTTAAAAAGTCGGTCGAAAACCGTAGCAAAAACTCCGAGTTTGTTTTCTATGACGGCCCGCCGTTCGCGACCGGCCTGCCGCATTACGGTCACCTGCTCGCCGGAACGATCAAAGACATCGTCCCACGCTACCAGACGATGCGCGGTCACCGCGTTGAACGTCGCTTCGGCTGGGACTGCCACGGTCTACCGATCGAAGCGCTGGCGCAGGAGGCGCTTGGCCTCGCCGGGGCTCCTGCGATTGTTGAAGCGGGGATTGGTGTCTTTAATGAACAGTGCCGTTCGATGGTCACCAAATATGTCGCAGAATGGGAAAAGACCGTCACCCGTATGGGCCGCTGGGTTGATTTCAAAAACGACTACAAAACCATGGATAAAGATTTCATGGAGACCATCTGGTTGGTGTTTTCAGAACTTTGGAAACAGGGCCGCATTTACAAAGCCCACCGCATCATGCCCTACAGCTGGAAGCTCAACACGCCGCTCTCCAACTTTGAGGCGGGCCGCAACTATCAGGATGTGCAGGACCCCGCCATTACTGTACGTGTGAAACTGAATGGCTTTGCGATTGAAAACGCCTATGCGCTGGTCTGGACGACGACGCCGTGGACGCTCCCATCCAACCTTGCCATCTGCGCCGGAGCCGATATTGATTATGTTGCTGTGCGTGATGCCGGGAGCAGCGAGGTCTATGTGCTGGCCGAAGCGCGCCTCAGCGCCTACTACAAAAAAGAGAGCGAATACGAAATCCTCAAAAAATTCAAAGGGCGTGACCTCAAAGGTCTGACCTATGAACCGATCTTCAACTATTTCAAGAATAACCCCCATTCGTTCCGCGTTCTGTTCGACGGTTTTGTCAGCACGGAAGACGGAACTGGGATCGTTCACATGGCACCGGCCTACGGCGAAGATGATTACCGCGTCTGTCGCGCCGCCAACATTCCAATGGTCGAACCGCTCGACGAAGACTGCAAGTTCACCGCGCAGGTTCCGGATTACAAAGGGCAGTTCTGTAAGGATGCCGACAAAGCCATCATCAAGCGGCTTAAGGACGAAGGCAAACTGGTTCACCAGTCCACGATCCAGCACAGCTACCCGTTCTGTGAGCGCACTGACACGCCGCTGATTTACCGCGCCATTGACGCGTGGTATGTTCGTGTCGAAGACCTGCGCGACGAAATGCTCGCCAATAATGCACAGGTGCACTGGATGCCCGAATACGTCGGCGAAAAACGTTTCGCCAACTGGCTGGCCGAAGCCAAGGATTGGAATATCAGCCGCAACCGCTTCTGGGGCTCCTGCATTCCTCTTTGGATCAACGTCGACGATCCGAACGATAGAATTTGTATCTCATCGGTCGCCGAACTCGAAAAACTTTCAGGACAGAAAGTCACCGATCTGCACAAACATTTCGTCGATGACATCCTGATCAAAAAAGATGGCAAGACCTACAAGCGCACTCCCGAAGTGCTCGACTGCTGGTTCGAGTCTGGTGCTATGCCGTACGCTCAGCAACATTATCCTTTTGAAAACAAAGCGCACTTCGAAGGGAACTTCCCGGCGAACTTTATCGCCGAAGGGCTCGACCAGACCCGCGGCTGGTTCTACACCTTGATGGTTCTTTCGACCGCGCTGTTCAAAAAACCGGCGTTCAAGAACGTCGTCGTGAACGGTCTGGTACTGGCCGAAGACGGACTGAAAATGAGCAAGCGGCTCAAGAACTATCCCGATCCGCTGCACGTCGTGCACGAATACGGTGCCGATGCGTTGCGCCTTTACATGATCAACTCGCCGGTCGTTAAAGCTGAGTCGCTGCGCTTTTCCGAGGAGGGCGTCAAACACGCGCTGCGACACCTGCTCATCCCGCTTTGGAACTCCTACAGCTTTTTTGTCACCTACGCCAACATCGACAAGTGGAAGCCCGGATCTTCGAAACTGGGCGAGAGCGAAAACCTGCTTGATCGCTGGATTGAAAGCTCGCTCGCCAATCTCTGTCAGGAAGTCACGGCGGCGATGGACAACTATGACCTGCAGCGCGCGGTTCGTCCGTTTGTCGCCTTCATCGAAGACCTGACCAACTGGTACATCCGCCGCTCGCGCCGCCGATTCTGGAAGAGCGAGGACGACGGCGATAAACAGCAGGCCTATGCCACGCTTTACCATGTGCTGATCGAACTGTGCAAAATCGCCGCGCCCTTCACGCCGTTTATGGCCGAAGAGATTTACCGCAACCTGCGCACGAACGATATGCCTGAGTCGGTGCACCTATGCGACTTTCCGACCGCCGCCGGAGCCAAGCGTAATGTTGCTCTGGAAACTCAGATGCGTATCGTGATGGATGTCGTCAGTATGGGTCATCAGATCCGCAAAGACCGTGACGTTAAAGTCCGCCAGCCGCTGCGCCGACTCGATGTGGTCAGTCGTGATAGCGGGTTGCTCAATCAGGTTGGCGAACTCAAGCAGATCATTGCTGATGAGCTCAACGTTCGCCAAGTGTTCTTCGGCGACGATGAGACCGGACTCGCAACGCTCAGCGCCAAGGCCAATTTTAAGACGCTTGGAAAGAAGTTCGGGAAGCAAGTTCAGCAGATTAATCTGGCGGCGCAAAAACTCTCCGCGCAGGATTTGCACACGGTCGCATCCGGCGAAGGTCTTGTACTGAAAGCTGGCGGCGAAACCTTTGAACTGACGCCAGAAGACATCGTTGTGGAGCGCATTCCGAAGGAAGGTCTTGCTGTGCAGGCGCAAGGCGCGCTGGTGGTCGCTCTTGATCTTGAACTCGACGACAACCTGATTCGCGAAGGACTGGCCCGCGAGCTGGTGAACAATGTTCAGCAGATGCGTAAAGCGCACGGCCTTGAAGTAACGGATCGCATTCACCTGAAGATCTCATCGGACGAAGCCGTTTATGAAGCCATCGCGGCTTTTGACGGCTACATTCAGTCCGAAATTCTCGCGCTGTCGATTCAAAATGTCGAAACAGAAGGCGAAGCCGTTGATCTCAACGGACACGCCTGCATCATCGCCATCCAGAAAGCCTAACCGCGAATGAACGCGAATGAACGCGAATTCATGAATCCCCACCTTTGGGAGGGTGTCCGAAGGGTAGGGTGGATTCTTTGCTTTTTCTTTCTGACCGGTTGCGCATCCATCCGCCCGCCGCGCGGCGTTCAACCGCGAACGGTAACGATTGCGACGACTGCCTATTGCGATTGCGGTCAATGCTGCGGGTGGGAGCGCGTTTGGTGGGCGCCGTGGCAGACAGTTTATTCCTCCGGTTCAAACAGGGGGGAGTCGAAGAACGTTGGTATTACCGCATCAGGAAACAAGGCGCATAAGGGCACCATCGCTGCTGACCGGCGCTATTATCCGTTTGGCACAGTCATGTACATTCCAGGATATGGATACGGACGGGTAGAGGACACCGGAAGTGCAATCCAGGGACCGGCACGGATCGACCTCTTCTATGACTCACACGATCAGGCGCTTGAATGGGGTCTCCGTCGCATGCCGGTCAAAGTTTGGCGCTAGAAGAAGAGGATGCAGGGGCTCCGAGGGCATGCTCCAGCATTTCCTCAAGCTGTTCGATGACCAGCGGTTTTGCAAGAAAAGCGTTCATTCCTGATTTTTTGGCGGCGGCCCGTTCATCTTCCATAACACCGGCGGTCAGCGCAATGATCCAGGGTTTCTCGTGTTTGCCGGTCAGTTCACGGATTTTTATAGTTGCTTCCAGCCCGCTCATCTTCGGCATCTGCACATCCATCAGAACAATGTCATAGTCCGTATCCATCATAGCGGCAACCGCTTCTTCCCCGTTCCCGACCAGGCCCGGGTGCTCATAACCCAGGCGCTGTAGCATCATTTTTGCAATGCGCTGATTGATGGGATTATCTTCTGCAACCAGAACCTGTAGAGACTGTTTCTTCTTGGGCT
>JBAWXO010000070.1:0-7927 GCA_037144035.1 Kiritimatiellales bacterium | reverse complement strand
CGAAGCACTGCGCGCCGAACAAAGCGGAACCGGCGACGCGCTCGAAGCCGCCCAGCGCGAGCTCGACGCCCGCCGACGTTCTCTCGCCGTACAGGAAGGCGAAAGCCAGGTCATCGCCCGCGAACTGAAGCAGGCGCGCGAACGGGTCGAAACCGTCACCTATGAATTTGATAAGCTGATGAAGCAGCAGGGCTCAGGTGAAGACCGCCGTACGGCCGTCGCCCGCGAAGGCGCCGAGGCGCGCGACCGGCTCGCGCAGATCCGCCAGCAGATTTCCACGCAGACTGAAGCGCTCAACACGCTAGAAGAACAGCGATCCGTCGTACTTTCCGAAACCTCCGAGTGCCGCGTGCAGTATTCACAGCACGAACAGCGGATCGAATCTCTCAAGAGCCGCCGCCAGCCGCTCGAAGCGCGGCTGAAAGAACTGCAGGAGCTGATCGAAGAGCGTACGCGCGGCGTCAGCTCCTATCAGCAGCGCGTCGCCCAACTCAAGATGGCCAGCGGCGAAGCCGAAGAAAAAATTATTCCGCTCAGCAAGGCAGTTGCCACGGCGGAACAGAAACTGGCCGAAGCGCGGCAGGTGCGCGAAAAGCAAACCACCGCCCTTTCCAGTCGCGAACAAAGTCTGCGTACACTCCAGAATGAATTGGAGGAACTGCAAACCGGTAAGACCGATCTTGAAGTCGAGCTGGCGGAACAGCGTATGCGCCACCAGAACTCGCTCGACCGCCTGACCGCCACCTGGCACATCACGCCCGACCAGCTCGCCCGCGAACCCGCCCCAAAATGGGAAGAAGGCGTCGAGCCTTCGATGGAAGAAATCGAAATCCAGGCGGCAGAACACCGCGCCAAACTCGAATCCATGGGCCCGGTCAATCTGGTTGCCATTGAAGAGCATGCGGAACTTGAAGAGCGCTTCGCTTTCCTCAGCCAGCAGGAAGCCGACCTGATCAGCGCCAAAGATCAGCTCGTCGAAATGATTAAAAAAATCAATGCGACCACCACCGAACTGTTCGCCGACACCTTCAACAAGGTGAACGAAAATTTTGGCGTCATCTTTGAACAGCTCTTCGGCGGCGGCGCGGCCAAGCTGGTGCTAGTCGACGAAACCGACGTGCTCGAGTCGGGCATTGAGATTATCGCCCGTCCGCCCGGCAAAAAACTTCAGACCATTTCGCTGCTCTCCGGTGGCGAGCGCACGATGACGGCCGTGGCGCTCCTGTTTGCGCTCTTCAAAGTCAAGCCAAGCCCCTTCTGTGTGCTCGACGAAATGGACGCGGCGCTCGACGAAGCCAACGTCAGTCGGTTCGTGAAAATGGTCAAAGGCTTTCTGACGCAGTCGCAGTTTATTTTGATCACCCACAGCCGCCAGACGATTTCGGCGGCCGACGTGATCTACGGTGTCACCATGCCCAATCGGGGTATCTCGCGCACCATGTCCATGAAGTTCTCCGACTACCAGGACTCCGACGCCGCCAAGCCGTGATTTTTCCACCCGCGCTCCGCAACAATGCCTCTGAACCCCGACGCGGCCAAATAGCGCTGCTATTCCTTGAGCGCGTTGTGTCCCGGAGCTATAGAAGGTCAGAATTGGAAGTGGTGCCAACAACCTGCCAGAAGAGAAGTCCGCTGTGGAAAAACGCACAAAAATTTAGTTGCCCTGTCCGTTTTTGCACCCGCCGCAGCAAATGCCTTTGCGGCTGGGAAAGGCAGTGTCCTAAAAGTTCTGCAAAAAGGAAGGGCTATGGTATTTCCTGTTTAACCAATTATCAGATTCTCTACTGCATACTTGAGCCTCAGAGCGAAGCGCTGATCGAAGAAGAAGCAGTCGCGGCGGCAGAAGAAGAAACAAAAAACAGACGAGTAAAAGCTCCCTCGGTAGCCTGCGCTGTTTTCCAAATGCTGGAAGCAATCAGGCCCGTTCGAAGCGGGCGACGCTCTCCACGTGGTTGGTTTGCGGAAAGAGATCAACTGGTTGCGCGCTGATCAGTCTGTAACGTCCGCCTTCGCAAAGAAGCCGTCCGTCGCGTGCCAGTGAAGCCGGATTGCAACTGACATAAATCACAACCGCCGGCGCCAGTTCGCGCAGCATTTCCACCGCTTTGGGGTGCATACCCGCACGCGGAGGGTCGGTGATGACCACATCCGGCAGGCCGACGGCTTCCAGTTCCGCGCGGATTTTCCCGAAGTGCATCAAGTCCATCTGCCGGAAGGAGCAATTTGTTGCGCCGTGTTCTTCCGCATTTTTCTGTGCGTCGGCCACCGCGGCCTCGACCAGTTCAATGCCGAGCACACGTTTGCAGTGTTTCGCGACGAACAGCGCGATGGAGCCGGTTCCGCAGAACAAATCGTAAACCGTGTCCGAATCCTGGAACCGCGCGGCAGTCAAAATTTCGTTATAGAGTTTTTCCGCCTGCTCTGTGTTGGTCTGGAAAAATGAGTTGGGCGAAATGTGGTAGGTGTATTCGCCGAACCGGTCGGAAATACTCCCCGCGCCGCACAGCACATATTCCTTGTCCCCGAACGCCACCATGTTTTTACGGTCCGTTGTGGCGTTGATGAAGGTGGTGAGCTTTTCGCCGAGCGCGGCCCGCAAGTCCGCGCACAGCTCCTGCATCAGCGCCGCGTCGTACGTTAAAGTGATCAGATTAACCATCAGTTCGCCGGTGCGCTGACCGCGCCGGACGACGAGGTTGCGCAGAAAGCCTTCGTGCGTGAAGGACGAATAGATGGGTAACTTCCGGTCGCGGCAGAAACGCCGAACGGTTTCAACCGCTAGATTCATTTCCTCTGACGCCAGATCGCAATGGTCGATGTCGATCGCTTTGGCGAAGAAGCCCGGCGCATGAAAGCCGAGCGCGAAATCGAGCGGCTTTTTCAGCGCCGCTTCGGAAATGTTTATTTCGGCGGCGGTCAGATAACGCCGGTCAGTGAAATCCATGTCGATTTTATTGCGGTAGCCGAAGGTTTCTTCCGCCGGAATACATTCGCCCACTTCCGGGCTTTGAAAGCCCCCGAGGTGTTCAAGGGCATCCGCCACCTGTTTGCGTTTGACGCGTAACTGCTCGCTGTAGTTGAGGTGCTGCCACTTGCATCCGCCGCAAATTCCAAAGTATTTACAGCGCGGTTCCGTGCGCCGGTTAGAAAATTTCACAACTTCGGTGAGTTGAGCGACTAGATAACGCTTTTTGATTTTATAAACTTCAGCGCGGACGGTATCGCCGACGGCGGCGGTTCCTTCTACAAACACGCGGATACCGTCTTCCATCTTCCCGACACAGCGGTTTTTGTCCGCCGTGTCGAAAATCTCCGTTTCAATCAACTGTCCCTTTTTGTACATGAGCGGGCTGTTAAACCACGGAACGCCCAGTTCTGTCGAAGCTTTTCCAATGTCTAGACAGTTGAAATCCACGCCGCCGGGCGTACACTGCCTGCAATGAATCTCGGTGTTCACATCCGCAAAGATAAAATCGAATTCGTTGTTCACAGTAATGCCAACCGTCTCTGGCTACTCCTTTTTGACAGCGCCGACGCCGAAACGCCCGCGCGCGAAATTGAAATGAGCGGCGGGCCGCTCTGGAGCACAACGGTCTCCGACCTCAAACCCGGTGTATTTTATCTTTACCGCACCGATGCCGTTCCCGAACAGTGGCTACTCGATCCGTATGCCCGCGCCGTCAATTTTCCGCGGGCCTGGGGCGAAACAGCCGGTCTCAAACCGGGGCGGCACATCCGCACCGGAAAACATTTCCCCAAAAGTGTCGTCATAGAAAATTCTTTTGACTGGCGCGGCGAAAAACGTCCGGATATTCCGCTCGAAAAGACCATCCTCTACGAAGCCCACCTGCGCGGCTTTACGCGCGGCGAAGGAGGCGGAACCTATCTCGATTTCATCGAAAAGATTCCCTATCTAAAATTGCTCGGCGTCACCGCCGTAGAATTCATGCCGCTGTTTGAATTCAACGAACTGGAATTTTTCATCGAAGGTGCGACACGAAAACATCTGCTCAATTTCTGGGGCTACAGCACCCTCGCCTTTTTCGCACCGATGAGCCGCTACGCCGCTTCGCGCGAGCCCGGCGCGGCGATCGCTGAATTTAAAACGCTCGTCAAAGCGCTGCACGCCGCCGGCATCGAAGTCATTCTCGATGTCGTCTTCAACCACACCGCCGAAGGGCCGTTCAACGGGCCTGAGTACAGCTTCCGCGGACTCGATGAGGCCGCTTACTACATGATCAACCATGATGGCTCCTATCCCAACTGGAGCGGATGCGGTAATACGTTCAACTGCAACCATCCTGTCGCGACAGAGTTTATCGTCGAATGTCTCAAATACTGGACACAGGAGATGCACGTGGACGGATTCCGCTTCGACCTCGCCACCGTGCTGTGCCGCGATCCGAACGGCAATCTGCTCGAACAGCCGCCGGTCATCAAAGCCATCGAAGCCGAGCCCGTGCTAAAACACGTCAAACTGATTGCTGAAGCGTGGGACGCTCTCGGCGGCTATCAGGTCGGCAGCTTCCCCGGCAACCGCTTTTCGGACTGGAACGGTCGCTTCCGCGACGATGTGCGCCGCTTCTGGAATGGGGTCGAAACCGTCGGCGCGCTCGCCACGCGGCTGGCCGGAAGTTCCGACCTCTATCAGCACAACGGGAATTCACCGCTCAAGAGCATCAATTTCGTCACGGCGCACGACGGCTTCCCTCTCGCCGACCTCGTCACATACGAACGCAAACATAACGAAGCCAACGGCGAGCAGAACCGCGACGGCGAAAACTACAACTACAGCATCAATTTCGGCTTTGAGGGGACGGTTGATGATCCGGTCGTCTGCGCCCGGCGCCTTAAACAGCAGAAGAATCTGCTCACCACACTGTTTCTGTCGCGCGGCGTTCCCATGTTCACCGCCGGCGACGAATTCGGCCGAACACAGTCCGGGAACAATAACGCCTACTGTCAGGACAACGGGATCTCATGGGTCGACTGGTCACTCCTTGAAAAAAACAAAGAACTCTTCGGGTTTGCGCAAACACTGATTGCTTTGCGCAAAAACCATTCCGCGCTCTGTTCCGGAAAATTCTATGGCGCCCAAGGCGAAGTGGAATGGACCGGACCGGAAGGCCTCGCGGTCGACTGGAAAAACGACCGTGCACTCGGCATGCACATTAAAGGGTCAGACCCGCTGCTAATCCTGATCAACAATGAAGCGGTTGATCTTTCGTTTGAACTGCCGGAGGGGAACTGGTGTCCCGCGCTCGTCACCGACCCGGCGATGGTTGCGCCCGCCCGCAGTGATTCCACCGTGCTGGTTCTGGCGCATTCCGTCTGCGTCCTCAGCGCCTGAAAAACCCGTTTTCCCAATGGTTGGAAAACTATCTCGCGACGCGGGTGGTGCCGTCGGAGCCGGTTAACACGCGGACGCGCTCGCCGACCGAATACATGACATCAGCCTCCTGCACAACGGCGATGATTGAGCCGCTATCGAGCTTGACGGTGATTTCAAGGCCGTTCTTTTTGGTGAGTTTTTCTTCGGCCACAGCGCCGCCGACCGCACCAAGCGCCGCGCCGCCGACCGCAGCCAGTATGGAACCTTTGCCGCTACCAATGGTGCTTCCGATCACGCCGCCGGCGACGCCGCCGCCCACCACGCCCACGCCCGATTTAGTGCCTTCAATCTGGATGTTTTTGACAAATTGAACGGTGCCCATCTGCACGGTCTGTGTGCGACGCGCCTGGTCGCGGGAATAGACCTCGCCGGAGTTGCTGGATGCGCAACCGCCCAGTAATGCGGTTACGGCCAAAAAAGTGATGATACGGTACGCCTTCATTACGCCCCCTTTTTTACGCCCGGCATTATAGCGCAGCTTCCAAAAATTGGAAACCGGCCGTGCCGGTTTATTTCACCGGAACCGGCTTCGGCTTTTTGATGAGCATCTGGACGATCATGATCAAATTGCTGGTCGTCCAGTAGAGAACGAGACCGGACGGCATGGTGTAGAAGAAGAAAAGCATCATGATCGGCATCATGATCGCCATCATTTTCTGCTGCTGGGGATCGCCCGCGGCGGGCGTCAGCTTCTGCTGCCAGACCATGGTGGCGGACATCAGGAGCGGCAGAATGTTCAGTGAACCGACAATCGGAATCATGCCGGCCAAAAGGTTTTCAGGTTCCGAGAGGTCACTGATCCAGAGAAACTTGGAGAAGCGCAGTTCAATGGCGCTGCGCAATACAACGAAAAGCGCGATAAAAACAGGAATCTGGACGAGCATCGGCAGACAGCCGCCCATCGGATTGACTTTGTTCTCCTTGTAGAACGCCATGGTTTCCTGCTGCATGCGCTGCGGATTGTCTTTGAATTTTTCGCGGATCTCTTTGAGCTGCGGCTGAAGCGCCTGCATTTTCCGCATGCTTTCTGTGCCTTTATGGGTAATCGGCCAGAAGATACAGCGGACGATGATGGTGAGCAGCATGATGGCGACACCGTAGTTGCGCACGACAACATGTAACGCTTTAAGGCCCCAGAGCAGGCCGGTCTGCATCGGGAACATGATCCAGTTCATGAATTTCCAGAAGCCGGTGCTTTTGAATTCCATGACCTCGATCTGTTCCATGCCTTGCGTTTTGAGGAAGGAATAGTCTTTCGGACCGATATAGACGCGGGCCGCGCGGGTCAAGGTTTCGTTGCCAGCGATCTGTTCGGAATTAAATTCAAGCGCGATAGATACCGAATTAACCAGGGCCTTATTTACGGGGCCTGATCGTTCGGCGAGAAGTCGCGGGGTGGCTAAGCCGGCATCGGGGGTTACAATCTGAACAAAAAACTTATTTTTGGCCGCCACCCAATCGACAGGCCTATTCTCCAAATCCTGGAAAAGAACCGTTCTGAATATTGTGGCCCAAAATCCACGAGGCACACCTTTTAGATCTGCGGGACATATATCAATCTTTTCTGGAAGGCCCTCCAGTCCCTTAGCCTTTTGAATATCAGAGAACATCCCTTGGATGTTACTACCCCAATGATGGAAACCATCTGCTGCAGAAAAAGAATCAACGCCAAGAGTGATGACTCCCGTCATGGCCGTCGACCCTTTGGCTTCCGTCATCGGACCGGTCGGCAGGCGCAACGCAGGTAGAGCCCACGGAGCCGCGTTGCCGTTGACGAAAGAGTCTTTGACGGACAGCAGGTATTCGCCTTCCAGTTTGAGGGTGCGCTTAAAAACCCGTCCATCGCCAAGGGGTGCAGTGTAGAGCAGGCCGTCGGCGGTCTTTTCGAGTGTTCCGGCAGGCACCGGCAGACCGGCATAGCGCAGTGCGGGCGCGTTAGTGAAATCAAGCACGAGCGGACCGCTCGTTTTGGCATTGGTCTCGGGGTAGTTTTTCAGGAGGGCGGAAACCACAGCACCGCCGTAAGAGGAAACCGTCAGCTCGATGTCTTCATTAGCAAGGGTCATCCGCTGTTCGGGAACGGCGGGTTTTTCAATGTCTGGAACTTTCGCCGCGACGGCAGGCACTATGGCCGCAGGCGTTTTTTCAACCGGGGCCGCAACAACGGCCGGAGTTTCAGCCGTGACCGGGGCGGCCTGCTGCGGCGCAGGTTGCGCAGGACGCGGGAAAAACTTCTTTTCCAGTTCCGGATAGTAGCCCACCCAGGCGAACATCAGTGCCACAAGAATGCCCACAATAATAAAATCGCTTTTCTTCATAATCTCACTTCTCTTGTTTGCGATCCGGAACGGGGTCAACCCCGCCGGGATTCCACGGATGACACCGGCAAATACGCCGAAGGCTCAACCAAAGGCCGTGGAGTATGCCACGCTTCTCAATCGCTTCAATCGTATAATCGGAACAGCTGGGGTAAAACCGGCAGCAGGCCGGCTTCAGGCGCGAGACGGTTTTCTGATAAATCCGGACCAGCCCTAT
>JBAWXO010000069.1:0-7962 GCA_037144035.1 Kiritimatiellales bacterium | reverse complement strand
CATTAATATTTTCAGCGCGGGCATGAAGAGTCGCCCGGACATGCAGCTTGATCAGCTGGAGCGCGACGCAGGCGGCTTTGAACGGCTCGACGGGAGGAAACACTGATGCAGACGATCAACTCAAAAGATAATCCGAAGCTCAAAGCGGTACGTGCGCTGGTGCGTTCCAAAAAAGACCGGCAGGAGGCCGCCGCGTTTGTGATGGAAGGCGTTCGCGCTCTCAACGCTCTGGTGGACGGAACAGGCCTTGCCGCCTACAAACTTAAAGAGGTCTGGGTTTCGCTGAATTCGCCTGAACTGGCGAAGGAGTTCAATGTTCCGGTCTATGCCGTTGCACACGATGTGATGGAACAGCTTTCCGATTGTCAGACCTCGCCGGGAATTCTCGGTGTGGTGCAACATACGCCGGAACCTTTGGTGATCAATCCGGACAAAGGAAACTATCTGCTGGTCGACAGCCTGATGGATCCCGGCAATATGGGCACGCTGATCCGCTCGGCGGTCGCGTTCGGGTTCGATGGCGTCTTTCTGCACGGCGATTGCGTTGAGGTGTTTAACCCGAAAACCGTGCGGGCGACAATGGGTACACTGCCGTTTTGCAAGTTTTCGAAAACCGACGACGAATTTTTTCAAACACTGGAAGGATTGGGTTACGACCTAGTCTCAACAATCATTCATGGAGGCGAAAGTCTGCGCGAAATGAAGTTCGGTTCTAAAAACGTGCTGGTAATCGGCAATGAGGCGCATGGTGTTTCCGCGGCGGTTCAGAAGCGCGCCACGCGCCGGCTTTCGATTCCGATGTCTGGAAAGGTGGAATCCCTTAACGCCGCCGTCGCCGGTTCTATCTGCATGTTCGCAATCGGCGGTTGATTGTTATCCGAAGTTCTGTTAGACATTTCGACTTCATGAAAAAGCCTGGCTTTCTTCATTTTGGGGTCTTTGCGCGCAACATCCTTATTCCCGGATGTTTTCTTTGTTTTATGGCGGTTTCCGCAACGGCTCAGGATCAGGATACTGACGTAGCTCTTGCTCCTGTTCCTGTTTCTGAACTGGCGACAAGTGTGCTGCTGGGGGATGTCCGCGGTTTGTTGGAGGGATTGCAGTCGGAACAGGCCATCCCTTATCTGCAGGAGATTCTGATGCGCCTCGAGGGACTGAATGATGAGGATACGGTAAACATCCGTTCAACCTGCATGTATCAGCTGGGGATCTGCTACCTCGAAACACAGAAGCTTCAGGAAGCCGCCGATCTGTTTAAAACGTTCCTTCAAACCTATCCGAATGACAAGGCGGCGCCGATGGTGCGGCTTCTGATTCTGTACGCCTATGCCTGGATGCCGGATTCCAAGCCGATGAAGGCCTATATTGACCAGCTCAAGACCGGCGGGGAGCTGAATCGACTTTTGTTTGTTTTCAATGATCCGCAGAACGCCGACGCTTATCGGCATGCGGCGCTGTCGCTGGTCACCGCATATGCCCGCTCCGCCGAACTGGAGAATATGCGGCTGTTTTTTCCTTATTGTGATGTGCAGGCCCGCAGTGATATCGACCTGAATGTGGCGCTGATGGACGGCGGCGATCTGCTGTTCGGGCAGAAGGATTATATCCGCGCGCTGGAACTCTACCGCACGGTGCAGTTGAGCGGAGAGCTGATGGCCGCTTATGATCAGAGGCTGGTGGCACTTAAAGAGGAACTGTCCAGGCCGCCGCCGTGGGTGCCTTTGAAGCAGCGCGATGCGCAGGAGGCGAGTCGTAATGCCGATCGGGTGCGGTACGGACAGATGCTGAGGGAGCGGGATGATCTGAAAACCAGGAATTATGATCTGGAGCTGATGATCCGGATGGCGCGGTGCTATGAAGCCATGGAACGCTACTGGACGTCCTATCTGATCTTCGAACACATTTATAAGGACTTCCCTCAAAGCCCACTGGCAGAGCAGTGCCGGTATTTTGCCATGCAGTCGCTGACCTCTTTGAAGGAAAACGCCTCAGCTCAAGCGGCGGGGTATGCCTATCTGGAACGCTATCCGAAAGGGAGCTTCTGTGATGAGGTGACGCTGAGTCTGATGAACCTGCACCTGGCGATGAATGAGGCGGAAACAGCCGAAATGCTGGGGCGGAAGCTGATGACGCAGACGCCCGTGCACCGTTTTGCCGATCAGGTGAATTATCTGTTGGGATATCTCCAGTTTGAGCGGAAGAACTATGAGACGGCGTTGAAAATTTTTTCCGAGACGGCGGAAAAGTGGCCGGACGGCGTTTGTGTGCAAGGGGCGGCTTACTGGACAGGCCTGTGTTACCTTTCTCTGGAGCGGTTTGACGAAGCGATTGCCGCTTTCGAGGGCTATCTGGACAATCCGGCCTGGGAGAAAAAGGAGTTTGTCGAGGAGGCAACCTATCGGCTTGGCATGGCCCTCTACGGCAAGGGAGATATTGCGAAAGCGGAAGAGACTCTTCTCCGGTTCTTGGAACAGTTCCCCGGAAGCAAATTGCGGCCGGAAGTTTTGAGCCTGGCGGGCAATTTGCGCGGTGCGGGAGGCGACCTGAATGCGAAGCTCGATTATTACAAACAGGCCCAGGCCAGCGCCGTCAGCACCGAACAGAAAACCCAAGCCGCGTTCCAGACGGCAGAGGTGTATAAGCTTCAGAAAAATTACGCAGGGATCGTCGCCCTAATGGAAGAATATCTCGCGAAAGTGGACAGCAAAGGGGACTTCGCCGAGGCCGGGCGTTGGATGATCGAATCCTGCCGGACACCGGAAGAATACGATCGGGCGCTGAATGCGTGCGGGAAAGTAATAGTCAAATACGGGAACGACCCGCAGCTCGACAGCGTCGACCGGCTGCTCGAAAATCTGGTGCGGGAAAAACCGGGAGCCGATCGAGGGGTCTCGTTTGCCAAGCGGATTAAATCCCGTCTGGGAGGCGAGCTGGCCGAAGCCGTCCGAGGCAGCGGAAAGAAAACCCTCTACCTGCGTCTGACCGCGCTGTTTTCGGAGGTCAGTGAGGGCGCCGAACGGGAATCGTATGTTTCGAATCTCCTGAGCGAAAAAGATCTGAACGCGTTTTCTCCGTTCACGCTGCTTTTGTTTGCCAAAGAGTCCGCCTCGCGCGGCGACATGGCCCGGGTGCAGGCGGCATACGATCAGTTCTTGCGGGCCTTCCGGTCGTCCGGATTGATCCTGGATGTGGTGAATGCCGAGGTTTCCACACTTCTGAATGCCGGCAGGTATAAAGAGGCGCTGACGCTGGCGCAGGGAAGTCTGGAACAGTTTTCCAGCTATCCGAATGCGGGGTTGACCCAGAAACTGGCGGCGGATGCGCTCCGGCTGATGAAGGACTATGACGGAGCCGTCGAACTGTACAACCGGTTTCTTACGGTCCGCGAATGGCGCGGTCCGCTGACCCCGCAGGTGCTCTATTGGACCGGGTTCTGCCGCTATGAACAGGGGCGGTTCGAGGAGGCCTTTGCGTTCTTCCAGCGGGTATATGTGCTTTACGAAGGATATCCTGAGTGGACATCCAAAGCCTATGAGGGCAGTGTGAATTGTCTCCGCAAGCTTGGACGTCAGGAGGAAGTGGTCAAAACGTTGCGGGAAATGGTTGGCAAAGCGGCGGTCGCCGCGACGCCCGAAGGTCGACGGGCGAAGGTGGAACTCGATAAACTGCCGGGGGGAAGCCGGTGAAAACTGTAAAATTTATTCTGCTCAGTTTGCTGGTCTGCGGCACGGTTTCCGCGAAGGTCAAGGTAACCCTCCAGAGCGGCGTAACGCGCGACATAAGCTCGTTGACCGTGAAAGACGGCCGACTTCTTTTGCCTCCGGAAAACACACAGACTCCCCTGGCGCAGGTCGCGCTGGTGGAGTTTGCTTTTGACGGGTTTTCGATTGAACAGTGCCGGAATCTTTTTGATCAAGGTGATTACGCCGGCATCGTTCGCAAACTGGCGAATGAAAAATCCTCGCTGATGGCCGCCGCACTGTTGCAAGGGAACGCTTCGGACTGGCTTCGCATGCTTTTCCGGGCTCAGTTTCACAGTGGTGATGTTGCCGCGATGCGCTCAACGGTTCAGGCTCTGCGGACGGTCGGCAGCCCGCTCGCCGTTGAAGCGGTGCCGTATGAAATTCTGGCTCTGATCGAAGACAACCGGATTGCTGAGGCGGCGAATGCATTCAATGCATTGAGGGCGTCTAACGACAATGCGGCCGCGGAGTTCATTCGTGCCCGGCTGGCTCTGGCCGGCGCGAATTACAAAGAGGCCTTGCAGCACCTGGCCCGCCTGCAGGCCTTTCATTATCGCGAGCAGGAGTGGATGCCCAACGTGTTATTTTACGAAGGCCTGGCGTCTAAACAGGCCGATATGCCGGAGGCTGTCGGGTTTGCGGTTCGTGAACTGGAAACACTTTATCCGGCCAGCCGCTGGTGTCAGATAGCGAAGGATCAGTTGAAATAGATTTCGAAACAAAAAGAGGAGTTCGGTTATGAAAAAAGTCCGGTTGAATATGGTTCTTGTGCTGGTGCTGTTGTTCGCAGTCACCGGCTCGTTGGTTCAGGTGTACGCCCAGAGCGAAGGGGCGGCAGGGCAGAAGGTTTCGCTGGAGGCGCCGGCTGCTCCGGCGACACCGCAGTATAGAACGTTTGCGGAGATTTTTAAAACCGGGGGCTGGTGTATGTGGCCGCTTTCCCTGTGGTCGATGGCCGCGCTCTATTACATCATCCGCAATGCACTCATGTTGCGCACAAAAAACCTGCTGCGTGCAGATCTGAAGCCGGAGATTGAAAGTCTTCTGGCGGCTCGCGACATTAAAGGCACGCGCGAAATCTGTCAGAAAAGTCCGTGTCTGATGACCTCGGTGCTGGATGCCGGGCTGGAGCGTATTTCGGAAAGCGACTTTGATCAGGCGCATGTTAAGGAGGCGATCGAAGAAGCCGGAAACGAGCAGCTGGTTGTTTTCATGAAGCCGATCAACTATCTTTCGATGATCGGAACCGTTGCCCCGCTACTGGGGCTGTTGGGAACCGTTTCGGGAATTATTAAGGCCTTCGCGAATATTTCAGGAAGCCGGGAAGCGCTGGCGGGGAATATCGGCGAGTCGCTGATCTGTACTGCCAGCGGGCTGGTGATTGCCATTCCAGCAATGATTTTCTACTTCATTTACAAAAATAACTTCATAAAAAACATATCCACCATGGGCCGCATGGTTGGGCACTTTATGAATGTTTACCGGAATGCAGCGGGCCGGTAAAAACCGGAACCGGTTATGAAATTTAATATTCCACACGAACCCGGCGATGACGAAATCAACATGACCGCCATGATTGACGTGGTGTTCCTGCTGCTGATCTTTTTTATGGTTGCTTCGCATCTGACGGCGCTGGAACGTGTACCGGTTGCATTGCCTGTGGCGGATAAGGCGAAGATTCCGAAGGATATGCACAACCGGCAGATGATCACGGTGCTGGCAGAGGAAAACGGCCGTGCAACCTACTACATGAACCTGCAAAAAATGAGTCTTGATGGACTGGGTGCTGAAATAAAAAAACGGCGCGCCGAAGACCCGAATTTGCAGGTCTGTCTGCGGGCCGACCGGCAGGTGCATCATAAACATGTCAAGGCGGTGATGGCGGCCTGCGCCGATGCAGGGATTGCCGATGTTATTTTCGGGGCATTTGAATCCGGGAAATGAACAGATGAAAATTTGGCTGGATGAAATGATTAACGAGAAGGTCGGCCTGCAGATTGTGCCGCTGATCGACTGCGTATTCCTTCTGCTGTTCTATTTTATGGTCAGCTCATCCTTGAAGAGGACAGAAGCCGATTTAAGCCTGACTCTTCCCGGGGCCGTTTCGCAGTCGCAGGCGATTAACATTCCTGACGAGCAGATTATTGAGATTCACCGCGATGGTGCGATTGTTCTGAACGGGCGGTTTTACACGAACACCTCTAAAGCCGATCTTCATGAGCTGGAGGCCACACTGATCCGTTATCATGAAGCCTCGCGGCTGGCCAACGTTCCCCCGGCTATTACCATTGCAGCGGATGATGACGCGGTGCATGAGCGGGTTGTTGATATTTTGAATACCTGTGCCGGGGCAGGCATAAAGACAATAACTTTTAGCGGAGCGAATTAAGCGGCGGATGGAAAACGAACCTGTCAGTTTGAAAAAGAAGAGCCGGGTGGTCTCCTTCGAGGCCGCCGCGATTACGCTGGTGTTTTACATCCTGCTTTTCGTGTTTGCCGGATCGATCGTCGTAGTGCGGTATATCAAGAAACAAAATGCGGAATTTACGGTGTCCGCCGGTCCGTCGAAACAGGAACATCGGCAGACGCGGACGTCGGCCCAGCCCGAGAAGATGAATGAAACACTCCGTCCGGCAACGAAAATAGTCAGCCGCTCGGTTTCCATGTCCGCGCCAGCGTTCGTCGCGCCGGCCGCAGACAAACCGAAAAGTGTCAGCTCGCAGAAGTTTTCATTGCCTTCCGCCCGCTCCGGCCGCGACTACAGCGCGATTTCCAAGCGGTTCGGCACCGGAACGCCGCAGGTTGAATTTTTTGGGATCCGGGCGGAGGGGGAAAAATTCATTTTCGTTATTGATGCGTCCCCCGGTATGCTGGCGCCGGAAACCGGCGGGGTGCCCGCCTACAGCTATGTAAAAGAGACGTTGCGCAAGACCCTTGCGAAAATGCCTGCGGCTGTTTTGTTCAATGTGATCCTCTATGACGGAGAAAAGATATACCAATTCCGCCCGCAACCGGTTCCGGCCACCAAAGAAATCAATGCCGCTCTCAGCGCATGGATTCAGCCGATCAATAGAGATACGGCGCAAAAAGGTCTGACGGACAAGCAGAATAACTACCGGCGTCCGGAACCCTATCAGACGGCCGTCGGTGCCGATGCCACCAGCTGGCTGCTGGCGCTTCAATCCGCCTTTGAACAGAAGGCCGATAACGTCTTTATTGTGTGTGCCGACTGGGGAAGACACAGCATCGGTCCTGAAAAACGCCGCTTGCTACGAGACTTTTCGCTGTGGCAGATGCTGGGCGGAGGCGGAGCGTCCTCGATTGGCGGGTCGCCGGTTCTCCGCGATGATCGGAAACTTTCTGGTGACCTGCTGAAGCAGGCTGTGGATACGATTAAGAAGGAGGAGGATGTTCGTAAAAGCGAGAAGCTTCCTGCCGGCTTTCTGCACGACATCCCCGCTTACATTGAATACCCGGCCGCTCAGATTCTTGATCATGCGGACGTTGTTTGCTCCGCCCAGTATGAGCCATATCAGCTTGGCCGCCCTCAGGTGTACGTCGTTCGTCTGATCGCCGAAGATAAGTATGGCGTTGCGGACAATTTCGTGGAGAACATGCAACAGTTGACGCATCGGTATAACGGCGGGTTCGAATCCTTTTTCGGTCAGGAAGCCGTTCTAAAACAGCTCGAGGACACGCCCGCTGGCAGGAAATCGTCAGGGGTTGCCGAAGGTCAGACTTCGGTTGCGTTGCAGCAACCGGTCACCCCGGCTTCTTCCGTTGAATTTCTCAAGGCCGGCGCGTCCGGCTCGAAGATCGTTTTTGTTCTAGACGCATCCAGCGGCATGCTAGGGAGAAAAACCGGCGGAACCAACACGTATGCGACAATCAAAAAGCGGTTGCTGAAAGCTGTGGAGGAGCTGAACCCGGAAACCTTATTTAATGTAATCGCGTACGATCGGAAGCAGGTCGCGTTATTTCGCAGTCAGATGGTTCCTGCTTCACAAAGCGGGGCGCTGAGTGTCTGGCTTGCGGATTTAAATAGCAATGCAACCCGTTTCGGCCTGCGACCGGAGCAGAACAACTATACTCCCCGGCAGGTCTATGAAACAGCAATCGGCGCGGATGTTCAGTCTCTGCCGTTTGCTTTGCAGGCCGCAATGGAAGAGCAGGCCGATACAATTTTTGTCGTATCAACAGGGGTGGGCCCGCAGGTGGT
>JBAWXO010000068.1:0-7992 GCA_037144035.1 Kiritimatiellales bacterium | reverse complement strand
GCAAATGCGCCGGAAGCTCAGCCAAAGGCCGTAAACTATGCCATGCTTCTCAATGGCTTCAATCGTATAATCGGAACAACTGGGATAAAAGCGGCACCTCGGCGGAATCGCGCGCGAGACCGTTTTCTGATAAATCCGGACAAGCCCTGTAAGCAGACGCTTCATTTAGCCAGTAATCCCGCCTTTCCCGCCAGCTGCAGAAATTCATGCTCCACCTCCGCCGGCAAAGCAAAAAGCAGATTGCGGCGGGCGATGATGACGATGTCGAACGGTCCCGCAAGCTTCGTGCGGTGCTGGCGGAAAATTTCACGCAGGCGGCGGCGGGCCAGATTACGGTCGACGGCGCGGTTGCTGACCTTCTTGCTGGTCACGACGCCGAGCCGCAGGGCGGCACCCTGCCCGGTGCGAAGCCAGAGCACCATAAAGCGACCGACAAAATTCTTTTTCTGTGCAAAAGCCTCCCCGAAGAGGGAGGCTTGAATCAGGCGCTGTTTTTTGGAAAGCGTGTTTGAGTCCACCGGTAAGTCCTCCGGTGAGAACGTCTTACGCATCACAAACGGTCAGACGTTTGCGGCCTTTGCGGCGACGGTTGGCAAGGATTTTACGTCCATCTGCTGTTTCCATGCGACTGCGGAACCCGTGTTTGCGCGCGCGTTTAATCTTCGAAGGATGCCATGTGCGTTTCATTGTTCGATCTCCACTGAAATTCAAAAAGAGCGCAAACCCTGCCAAGTTCGCCCTCCGCTGTCAAACCTTTAACTGCATATTCCCGTCCCACCGCATGGACAACCTGATTGCCCAAACATTGGAAGATTTCAGGCTGTTTTTCCAATGGCTGGAACTGTTCGGCCGAATATCCAATATCGAATAACAAATACCAAAAATCAGAACGGCGCGGCCGTGCCGATCTTGGTATTGATGGCGGCCTCGGCGATGGAGCGGCCGTCACGCAACACCGGCTGCTTGCGGGCCCGCCAAACGCGGCGTTTTGTTTTGGCGACCAGATTGTGACCGGAAACGAAGAAGAGAAGGTTGTCCTCCAACTTGGACAGCACCCACATCAGCGGATAAAGCAACACGGCAAGGACATTCAGCTTGGCGTAGTGATAGAACTCCTCGGTTCCGGCGTTCGATCCAGGCATATTATAGGGCCCATGAACCAGTTTGTTGGCCAGCCCCTCGCAAAGCAGACCGGGAACTTCGACGCAACCCGAGGAATAGGAATCGGTCTCGGGCACATCAAAGCCGTCCTTGAGAACTTCGAATAATTCGCCGCTGGTGTAGCCGGGGCGCTCGAGCCCTTTAGCGCGCCAGGAAAGTCCCAGCATCGAACGAAGCGGACAGCCGCCCAGGCAGAAAGCTGTTTTGCGCGCGGCGGTAATCACCAGCCGGCCGTCAGCTTTCAGCACACGGTGACACTCCTTGATGAAAGCATAGTCGTCGCGAACACGTTCCAGCGCATCCACAATCACCACCAGATCAAATGTCCCGTCGGCCTCCTTGATGGCGGGACCCTGAAGAAGCTCAACCTGATCCTCGACAAACCAGTCGAGCGAGGCTTTTGCGGCGGCTGAAAGCACCAGCGTTTCCCAGCGGCCCCCGCCTTCGCGCAGACGGGCGCTGATCATGCCGTCGCCGGCCGTGATCTCAAGGCAGTCCTGATTCGTCGTGATCCCGATCAGTTCTTTGATTTGACGCAACCGCATCTGACGGCGGACGGAACGCTTAAACAGCTTTTCCTGCCAGCGGACCACTTCGCTACGTAAATTGGCATCCATTACTTTCATGTGAGCGGAGTATAGGAGGGGAAACGGAATAAGGGAATACCGGAATTATGGAATATTGTCTCATATGGAGTGCGGTGATAAAGGTCTTCCGTATCACCGCTTTTCCCCAGATCGACTGTAAAAAGTGGCGCATACGAAGCGCCTCACTCCAAATTTTGAAAAGGAGCCCTGATATTTTGCGTGGACGAACAGCGGACGGCGTTATAGTTTACCGCCATGCAAAACAGACAGGACATCCTGGCGCTACTGAAAAAACACCTGCCGGAACTTCATAGGGAGTTCGGAGTAAAGACGCTTGGGGTTTTCGGCTCCTTTGCCCGCGACGAAGCGGGCAAAAACAGCGATCTCGATATTCTGGTGGAATTCGAACGTCCGATAGGTTTGCGCTTCGTCGACTTCACTGAACGGCTGGAAAAGATTGTCTCGCGCTCTGTCGATGTGCTGACAAAAGCCGGTGTCGAAAGTATCCGCCAGCCCGAAATCGCCCAAAGCATCAAAAATGGCGTCATCTATGTCTGAACGAACAGAAAAGGCGTCTCTGCTCGACATAATCGAAGCCGCCGAACGCGGCTTGCGAGTACTGCCGGACAATGAGCTATGATGCCTTTCTTAAGGATAAACGCACGCAGGATGCCGTCGTCCGTAACATCGAAATTCTTGGAGAAGCCACAAAAAACATTTCGGCCGCTTTCCGCGCACAGCACTCCGATATCCCGTGGAAAAACATCGCAGGGATGCGCGATAAACTGATCCACGACTATTTTGGCGTGAACTTTGATGTCGTCTGGAGCGTCGTGCAAACCGATCTGCCTCCATTGATCCTGCAATTAAAAGCCGTTCGATAGCGCAGGCAGAGACGATTCTCCGGAGAAAGGTTCATCTATGAACAAAATTGTGCGGATTGACGAAACCCTGTGTACCGGTTGCGGCGCCTGTGTCGATCTCTGTCCGAAAAAAATCCTGTTTCTCGATGCGACCGACAACGTATGCCGTGTGACCGACGAAACCCAATGCGACAGACTCCGCGGCTGTGAACAGGTCTGCCCCGTCGATGCCGTCAAGATCCATTGAACAACCCCATGTTTTGCAGTCCTGTAGCCGCGATCCGTGATCGCGGATGAAACAATAATCCGAGGTCACGGACCTCGGCTACAATTCCCGGCTTTCAAATTGACAGGAGCGAGCCCCGTTTCCACACTCGACCGAACGAAAATAAATTTTTGTTCTGACCAGCAAACCGACCATTAATTCGGTGCGAAAGGAAGGAATCAGGATAGTCGATTTGCGACATGTTGATGCGAAGATTTGTTTCAAAACACTAAAAGGCGTCGGCAGCAGCAAACTCCATGGATTGTCGCCCATTGCCCCAATCCTTCAACTAAGCAAGGAGGATAAACGATTTGTCTCTTCGTATTCCGTGGTTGGTGAAGTTGATCAGTCTACAAACCTTGCCGCAATGGACTGGGAAGACTTTGAGCACCTCATTCGAGAAGTATTCGAGAAAGAGTTTTCGCAGAATGGTGGGGAAGTGAAGATTACGCAGGCTAGCAGAGATGGCGGTGTGGATGCCATAGCCTTTGATCCAGACCCGATAAGAGGCGGGAAAATTGTCATTCAGGCGAAACGATATACGAATACAGTTGGCGTTTCCGCAGTTCGCGATCTCTACGGGACAGTAGTCAATGAGGGAGCAACCAAGGGAATCCTCGTCACAACCGCTGATTACGGGCCTGATGCGTATGGATTCGCAAAGGGGAAACCTCTGACCCTTCTCAGCGGATCGAATCTACTCAATCTTCTTGAGAAGCATGGGCACAAAGCAAATATCGACCTTAAGGCCGCAAAACAGATTCTTGCCGATCAGAAAAGAGCCGAAGAGGGGTAATCCTCTCTCCACCGATTCCATTACTCCCTCACTAACAGCGCGGCGTAGGCGCCGTCGGTGCCGGATTTCGGCGGGAAGAGGCGTTTGGCTTTGACGAGGCGGAACTCGGTATGTTCGCGCGCCCAGCGGCTGACCATTTCTTCATTCTCTTCCACTTCAAGACTGCACGTGCTGTAGACCATCCGTCCGCCGGATTTCACGTGCTTCGACATGGCGGTCAGAATCTGCCGCTGAGTCTTTTTGATCATTTCAATCCGGTCGCGGGTAAAGCGCCAGCGGGCATCGACGCGGCGGCGCATCACGCCGGTGTTCAAACACGGCACGTCGAGCAGAATGGCATCGAACTGTTTGTCTTTCTGCGGAAACCCTTTGGCGGCATCGCCTTTGAGAATCTGCACAAAATCCCAGCCGGTGCGTTTGATGGTGTCTTGCAGTGTATCGAGCCGGTCGTCGTGAACGTCCATGGCGACCAGTTCGCCCTTCCCTTCCATCATGCCGGCCATCATCGCGGTTTTACCGCCGGGCGCGGCGCAAGCGTCGAGGATGGATTCGCCCGGACGCGGATCGAGCAGTTCGACGGAAACCGAAGTGGCCGGATCCTGCACGGTGAACCAGCCTTTGGCGTAACCAGGAACTTTTGGCACGGCGACTCCGCGCGGAAGAATCAGGAAAGTTTCCGCACTGGGAAACGGATGCGGCTTGGTGTCGATGTCGGCGGCTTGCAGCGCTTTGATGAACTCGGCGGGCGCGATGCGGAAGGGCTCTACGCGCAGAATGGTTTCGGACGGCTGGTTGTTCCACTCCATAAGCTGGCGTGTGTCGCGCTCGCCGTACTGCTTGACCCAGCGGTTAATAAGCGATTCAGGGTGTGAAAAACGGATTTCGTCGGACTGCTTCTCCAGATTCTTGAGGATGGCCGCCTTCTCTTCCTGCACGTTACGCAACACGGCGTTGATCATGCCTGCGGCGCGGATGGCGTCTTTATGGCGGCGGCTTTTGACGGCCTCCACCGTTTCGTGAACTGCGGCGAATTCTTCGACGTTATCCATAAAGCAAAGCTGGTAAACGCCGACGTGCAGCGCGGCGAGAATAAAGCCTTCCGGACGGCGCGGAACAAATTTCTGCTCAATGTATTCCAGCGCGAGCTTACGGCGGACGACGCCGTAGACCAGTTCGGTGATAAAGGCGCGATCGTCTTTCACTTCGGCCAGCTGGCGGTCCGGAAAGCTTTCACTTTCGATCCAGCGATAGATGATTTCGGCGGCAATTTCTCGGCTGTTGTTTTTCATGGAGGGGAAGCAGTGAACCGAAAAGTTCCAATGATTGGAAGTCTATTCCTATCCCTGAACTTGCGCTCCGTCTTCTTTTCGGCAGAATGACGGCTCCATGAAGCCTGCGATACAGCACATCTATCTGTGAAGATTTCGTTGCCGCAACATCCCGCCCGCATTAAATTGTCCCCGTGTTTATACGAAACAGCGACAGCTGCTTACTAAATGTTACGTGAGGAATTAAATTGTCCGGCAGTGAAACTAAAAAAGAAGCCCTGCGAAAAAAATCTCTCGGCGAGCTCGGAGAGCTTTTTGGCATCAAAGCGCTGGTTGACAACTCTTTTGATAGAATAGTGAATCTCAATGACAACAAGATGAACTATCCATACGCCGATCTATATGCTGAGAAGGACGGCAAGAGATATGTCATCAGCATAAAGGCCAGAAATAAATTTCAGAAAAACAATACGATCAATTCACGCTACAATCTGGGAAACAACGCTTACAAAAAAGCCATCGCCGCCGAGATCGAATATCTGGCAGAGGCGTACTGGATGGCTATTCAGTTTGATGAACATACATACACTATTTATTTCGGCTCATTGGCTGAGTTAGGTCAACGGAATGGCATTCCCATAAGAGAGTGCGAACAGGGGACAGTTGGAAAATGCCTAGTAAAAGACAAAAGGCACTATTTTGATTTCACGTTTTTTTCCAACGAAAAGGAACAATGGATTACACAGTCCCCGCTTTGAAAGGGACTTTTGCGATCCTTGCGCTCTTTCCCCTAATAAATTCGTGTTGATTCGTGTGATTCGTGGTTAAAGTCTCTTCCCCATGAATCCCAAGAGTCTGCCAATTTATGAACTGCGCGATGAGCTGATCGCGTCGCTACGCACGGAGAGCCGCCTGATCATCGAGGCGCCGACCGGCTCCGGTAAATCCACGCAGGTTCCGCAGATGCTTCTCGATAGCGGCCTTTGCCCCAAAGATATCGTCGTCCTGCAGCCCCGCCGTATCGCGGCGCGTATGCTGGCCCGGCGCGTGGCGCATGAACGCGGCGGCGAAACCGGCGGTGAAGTCGGTTATCAGATTCGTTTCGAAAACTGTATCTCGAACAAAACCCGCATCCGCTACGTTACCGAAGGGATTCTGCTCCGCCAGATTCTCAGCGACCCCGAACTGCGCGGTGTGTCGGCTGTTATCTTCGACGAATTTCATGAGCGCCACCTTTACGGCGACATCACCCTCGCCCGTTCGCTCCATCTTCAACAGACGCGCCTCGATCTGAAAATTATCGTGATGTCGGCCACGCTCGACGCCGCGCCGCTCCGTGACTACCTCGCGCCGTGCCGAGAACTCAAATCCGAAGGCCGCATGTTCCCGGTAGAGATTCAGTACGCCGCCAAGAAAATCGACTTCGCCCATCATCCCGTCTGGGAGGCCGCCGCCGATGCGTTCGAAAGCGCCGTCCGTTCCGGCGCGGAAGGCGACGTGCTGATCTTCATGCCCGGTGCCTACGAAATTTCCCGCACCGTCGAAGCCGTCCGCTCCAAATCCTGCGCCAAAGATTTTGCCGTTCTGCCGCTACATGGCGAACTCTCGCCGCGCGATCAGGACGCCGCTGTCGAACCGGGCAACGGCCGCAAAGTGGTCGTCGCCACCAACGTCGCCGAAACATCGATCACCATCGACGGCATCCGCGTCGTGATCGACAGCGGACTCGCCCGCATCGCGCGTTACGATCCAAACCGCGGCATCGATACGCTGATGATCGAACGAATCAGCCGCGCTTCGGCTGATCAACGCACCGGACGCGCGGGCCGCACCGCGCCGGGCGTTTGCCAGCGTCTCTGGACACTTCAGGAACACTCCACGCGCAAAGCGCAGGAACTGCCGGAAATTCTGCGGCACGATTTATCTGAAGTGGTGCTAACTCTGAAAGCAGGCGGCATCGACGATGTGGAAGGTTTCCGGTGGTTGGAAAAACCCGATCCGGTTTCGCTGGCGCGCACCCTCACCCTGCTCGCCGACCTCGGCGCACTCGACCACCACGGCAAGCTGACCAGAACCGGCGAACGGATGGTGCAGTTTCCGATGCATCCGCGCTATGCCCGCATGCTGCTCGCCGCCGATCAATACCACTGCGTGCGGCAGGCCTGCCTGATCGCCGCGCTGACGCAAGGCAAAGGAATTCTTGAACGCAATAAAGGTAAAGAGATCCGTGGACAGCGCGACGATCTACTCGGCGGCGACGACTGCTCCGACTTTAAACGGCTGATGCGCGCCTGGAGCTTCGCTGATAAAAATAATTACAACACCGGCGCCTGCCGTGAACTCGGCATACACGCCGCCGCCGCGCGGCAGGTGAAGCCGCTTTACGAACGGTTTCTGCAGATCGCCGAACAGCAGGGACTCAAAATCAATAGCGGTGCGCCGGAAGACGAATTTCTACAGAAGTGCATCCTGACCGCCTTTCCCGATCAGCTCGCTAGGCGCTGCGACAAAGGCACGCTTCGTTGCGATCTCGTTCACGGCCGTACCGGCGAACTGGCGCGCGAAAGTGTGATCCGCGACGCGGAGCTGTTCGTCGCCGCCGAAATCACCGAGATCGGACATACGCGCGGCCAGACCGGCGTACTGCTCAACCTCGCCACCGCCGTGCAGGAAGGGTGGCTCGAAGAACTGTTCCCGGAAGATTTCCACGAGGAACGCTCGCCGCAATATGACACGTCGATCAAGCGCGTTGTTGTCGAGCGGCGCAGGATGTTCCGCGACCTCGCGCTCGATTCGTCCATTACCCACGATCCGAAACCGGATGAGGCCGCCGCCGTCCTCGCAAGCGAGGTGCTCAAGGGCAATCTCGATATTCCCGACTGGGATGAAGAAATCGAAAGCTGGATCCTGCGCGTCAACCTGCTGGCGCAATGGAGCCCTGATAAAAATATTCCAGTGATCGACGAGGCGGCGCGGCGCGCCATGCTTGAAGAACTCTGCCTCGGCGCGGTCTGCCGCAAAGACCTGCGCGAAGCGAATGTTAAAACCGTCG
>JBAWXO010000067.1:0-8043 GCA_037144035.1 Kiritimatiellales bacterium | reverse complement strand
TATCGCAGGCGTCCCGCCTGCCTTGTTGCGACAAATTGAATAGAAAGTGCTATAGAGCGTCGCCTGGGATAAGAAATCATAGGAGAAATTGACACCAGACGACGGGATGGATAACAAACAAGTGTTGTGGTTTTCGACCGCCACCCGCCGCATTGGTCCCGACAAAGGCGGGCGCTGGGAGGTTTTATAATAGCCGTCTGCAGAAATACCGGCTGACCGGAGCGGGGAAACACTTGCTGAAAACCATGCAGGATCAAAAAGTGGACTGAGTCCGCAGGCGGGATCATACGCAGAGTTGCCCTGCCGTTCAGGTTAACGCCGATACCGCCCGCGTTACTTAGCTGAAGGGAATGGTACGCCGTATCAGCTCGATCTCCAACCTGCCGGATCCTGCCGTACGAAATCGCATTGCTCCGTAGAACGTCGTACACCGTGGTCTCGCCCGGTGCGAAAATCATGGCCTATGAGAGGCTATGGAATCCTAAAGACGGCTTGTTGAAGGATGACGATGAGAGGGCCACCGCACTGGCGAGCAAGGAAAGCGATTTCAATTTTTACCCTGCCGAAAATCAGCGACACGTGGCATTTGCGTTTATCCGGACGATTTAAATAAGAGATATGGGTTGAAATTTCAGAACAAGGTGTTAATGTAACGCATTACATGATGACGAGCGATTGTCTCGTTTTGAAAGAATAAGCAAAATGAAAGCATCCGATTTTAATACGTGTATAAAAACTGACCAACTGGTTCCAGGGGCACACAGCACTGTACAGATCAGCGGCTGGCTGGGAGAAAAGCTGAATCTGTCGCAGGTTAACCGCGTGATGTCGCAGGATCTGGAGTTAATTCTCCGTCCGTACCGCGAGCGGTTCGAAGAGAACGACGGCCACTGGCGTTGCGAGTATTGGGGTAAGTGGGTTACTTCGGCTGTTCTCGGTTGCTCCTATCAGCCGGATGAAACTCATTTTGCAGTGCTTGACCGAGCGGTGAAGGGGCTTTTGGCGACACAGACTCCGGATGGTCATATAGGCACCTATAAAGACAGCAAACATCTTGGAATCTGGGATGTCTGGGGCCGCAAGTACACGCTGCTCGGGCTGATCGCGGCATATGATCTGACCGGCGATGAAGAGGCGTTGGCCGCTGCACGCCGCGTGGCAGATCATCTGCTGACAGAAGCACCTCCAGGACAATTTAATCTGGCCGAGAACGGCATGGATCTGCTTAAGGGCCTTTCGTCCAGCTCGATTCTTGAGCCGCTGGCGCTTCTCTATCAGCGGACGGGGGGAAAGCGTTACCTGGAGCTGGCAGAAGACATCGTGGCGAACTGGTCGAAGCCGAATAAGTTTTTCAGTAACGGACAGCAGCTGATCGAGCAGGCGTTTGCAAAGATTCCCCCGGAACAGATCGGCTCGCAGAAATCCTATGAGATGATGTCCTGTTTTGAAGGCCTTTGTGAGCTGTATCGCATTCGCGGCGAACAGCGGTATCTGGACGCAGCGGTTGAGTTTGCACAGACCCTCCGGCGAACGGAACTCATGATCCACGGGTCGGGGTCTAACAAGGAACTCTGGTGCGGCGGAACACGGATCCAGACAGAGATCCTGGAACAGCCGATGGAGACCTGTGTGACAGTAACCTGGATGAAGCTCTGCTATCAGTTACTGCGGCTGACTGGAGATTCGCTTTGGGCCGATGAGCTGGAAGTTTCGCTTTATAACGCATTGATCGGTGCCATGACACCCGACGGTTCCTGGTGGGCTTATTTTTCTCCGCTAGCCGGACAGCGGGTTCCCAGCCATTACCAGCACGAAGATGTAAAAATGAGCTGCTGTGTGGCGAATGGGCCGCGCGGACTTCTGCTGACGCCCCGCTGGGCGGTGATGACCTTCGCGGACGGATTGGCGGTTAATTTGTATGCGTCGGGCGATTATGCTGCGCGACTGAATGACGGTGTTAAAGTCCGTTTGACACAGCAGACGGAGTATCCGGTAGCTGATGAAATCACACTAACGGTTAACCTCGATAACCCGGCGGTATTCACATTGAAACTTCGTATTCCGGCGTGGAGTAAACATACAAGCCTCAGTGTAAACGGAGAGCCTGTAGATTGCCAGCCCGGCAGTTACGCTGCGTTGACGCGAAAGTGGGTGTCCGGTGATAAAGTATTTTTGAATATCGATCTGCGCGGCCGCGTGATTTCGGCGCCGAGCGGCGCGCCGCAGTTTGCGGTAATGCGCGGTCCGGTTGTTCTGGCATTGGATGACCGGCTGGCGAAGCCGCAGGATATCGCGGTTCGACTGGCGGTTGATGAGGAAGGTTTTGTCCCGCTGAAACCGATAATGGACAAGCCGGCGGAGGTCTGGATGGCTTTCGAGGTGCCGTTTGATGTGAAGCCGTTGCATTATATCGGGCACTACCAGACGGCGCTGATTATGTGCGACTATGCGTCGGCAGGAAACCGGTGGAGTAGCGAAAATCTGTTTCGGGTCTGGTTGCCACAGCCGCTCTTCCTGCGCCACATGTATCCGGAGGGTACGTGGCGGCTGATGTGTCCCGGATTGACGGAGTGTCCGACCCTTCAGGGCTGTTTGTCCGGCAACATAAAGCGGAATGATTTCCCTGCCGGAAAAGAATAGAAAGATCGTATGACTGACAAGTCGGGCGCTCACCATTTGACAAAAAAAGAGGATCGGGTTCCGCGGCTTCAGAAGGTCGCCTTCGGAATGGGGTCGATGTCGCAGTGCCTGGCTGGTAGCGCGATCGGCAAGCTGGCATATATTGTCCTGAATATGGGGCTGAAAGTTGATCCGGTTCTGGTTGGAATAGCCTGTTCGCTTCCCCGGCTATTAGATGCGTTTGTCGATCCTGTAATTGGATATATCTCGGACAACTCGCGCTCAAAATGGGGCCGCCGCCGTCCATATATGTTTGCGGGTGCTCTTCTGATGGGCGTCATTTTCGCCCTGACGTGGTGTTTGCCGGTCGGTTGGTCCGGAATGCAGTATTTCGGCTATTTCCTGGTGATGTCCTTATTGTTTTTCTCAGCTTCCAGTATATTTATTGTTCCCTGGAGCGCGCTGGGAATGGAAATGACCTCCGATTATCACGAACGCACCCGAGTCATGGCCTACAGCGCGTTTCTGGCTAATATTGCGGCGCTGCTGATGCCGTGGATTTTTAAGGCAACGGAACTGCCGATATTCCGCGACGGCGTTGAGGGCGGGCGGTATGTCGGGTTTATTCTGGCCGGTGTGATTATGGTGACGGGGGTGCTCTCTGCGGTCGGTTGCCGTGAGCGTAATCTTGCGCGGGTTCGTACGCAGAAAAAAATACTCTTCTGGTCCGGTGTAAAAGAAACCTGCCGCAACCGAGCGTTTCTGATTCTGGTATCTGTCGTTTTCTTTGTCACTTCGGCATTCTACATTATCGAGTCGTTTTCGACCTATGTCATGACTTATTACATTTTCGGCGGAAGCAAAGCCGCCGGTGCTACGATTGTCGGTTGGAGCGGGATGGCATGGGTAATTACCAGTATGGTTTTTGTGCCGGTGGCAGCCTAGCTGTCAGCTCTGATTGGAAGGGAGGGGGCCTTCATTGTTTTTCTGCTGATCAAGCTGGCGGGACACCTTTCAAATATATTCTGCTACAACCCGGAACATCCGCTTCTTGTCATTATACCGCCGGTGTTTATTGCGGCCGGATTTGTAGCGGTGTGGACTGTAGGGAATTCGATGATGGCCGACATCTGTGATATGGACGAACTCAAAACCGGCGCGCGCCGGGAGGGCAGTTACGGTGCGATGTACGGATGGATTCTGAAGCTGGGCGGATCTGCGGCTGGATTGTTAACGGGATATATTTTGCGAGGAACCGGTTTCGCGGCTGAGCTTGAAGGGGCGCAAAGTGCGGCCACGTTGTTCTGGATGCGTGTGTGGGAAATTTCATTGCCGTCGGTCGGTGTAATAATTGCGCTGGTTATTTTGGCGTTTTACCCGCTGGGTGAAAAAACAGCGTATGGTATTCGCACGGAGCTGGATCGACGCAGAGAACCTGCTTAAGACGAAGCTCCGGCATTTAAAAGCGTAAATGCCAGCCTTATTTAAATAGCAGAAATAAAAGTTGAAGGCAGTTTTTTTTAAATGCAATGCGTTACATAAATAAATAATTTATACTTTAGTGAAGCAAGGAAGGATAAACCAATGAAACAAAGAGATAATCCGAGCGATGTCCCGGTAAGTTTTATCCGCAATATTCTTTTTGGATGTATCGTCATGGCGGGCCTTGTGAGCAATGTTACCGGTGCGGAAAACCAGCGCGCAGCAAGTACCCCTTCAGCGGGTGCGGTCGCGGCCCCGGTGATACAGATCATCGGTGACTGGACGATCGAAGTCGCATTTCCCGGCGGTGTTCCGCCGGCACGGCTGGCAGTTCAGCCGCCAAGTGTTGTTACCGTGAATGATGAACGGATTGCGAACCTCAATATATGGACGGAGGAGAAATCCGGATGGCTGGCGAAGAATCCCGGGAAACAGAAAATGATTAAGCTGGCAGGATTGACGGACCCGGTTTTTATGGGGAACGCCATGCTCGATGTGTCGAGTCTGGCGATGCGTTCTGTCAACGAACCGGCCATCAATTACGTTGCCGGGACCGATTTCACCGCGGACGGAACGGGCAGGATCGGACGGCTTCCCGAGGGGCGTATCGCAGATGGAGAGCCTGTCCTTGTCAGTTACCGTTACTATGAGCGCCGGCTGGACGGCGTGTTTTATAAACCAGACGGCACTGTGGAGCTTCGGCCCGGTCCGCCGCGCAAAGGGGCTCCTCTGCCCCCGGACACGGTGAAGGACGAACGGCGCCTCGCCAATATTTGGGTGCCCGAACGCATTGAGAAGCTGGCGCCCGGGAATCTGTTCCCTGTTCTTGAAGAGAGGTATCCGGAGCCGCCACGCACCGTGCCTTCGCCCGCGGAGCGGCTCTTTCCCCGCGCACTGAGCCGGCTTGCGGCGGGGGGGCCAATCAAGATCCTCGTTTGGGGTGACAGCGTAACCGGCGGGTATCTGGGCTGCGATCAGTGGCACCAGCAGCTCGTGCGGCGGCTTGCGGAGCGCTTTCCGAAAGCGCAGATCAATCTCGTGGTGCGGAGCGGGCCCAACTCCCGTCATTTTTTTATGGCACCTCCCGGTGACAGCTATAGCTATGCTGAAAAAGTGCTCGCGGAAAAGCCGGACCTCGTGATCTCCGAATTCCTTAACGACTGTCCGCTCGACGTGAATGAGACAGAGGTCCGATACCGCAAGGTGCTTGAAGATCTGCGGGCCATTGGCGCCGAGTGGATCATTCTGACTCCTCATTACAGCACCCATACGGGCATCCGGAGCGAACGGGAATGTGACGACGATCCGCGCGCCTATGTGCAGATGGTCCGCCGGTTTGCCGCAGAGAACAACGTGGCGCTGGCGGATGCCTCGCTGCGCTACGGCCGGCTGTGGCGGCAGGGGTTGCCCTGGACAAGCCTGATGGTTAATTCCATGAATCACCCCGATGCGCGCGGCATGGCCATCTTCGTGGACAGTATCTTTGCGCTGTTTCCGCCGCCGCAACAGTGAGCGATTCGTTCAAGCCGGGATTGTTTAAGACCGGATCATTCAGTTCAGGCAATGAGAAGGAAAAAATTAAAAACGAAAACCGAAGAAGGAATGTACATTATGCATAGTCATCATTGGTGTAATTTCATAATCAAATCGGGCGCGGGTGCCATTGCAGCCAGCCTGCTCTCATCGGTTGTTTTTGCGGAGGTCAGTTCCCCGGTGACCAACAAATCCGCATCGATCTTGGAATTCAAGCTGCCATCCGGTGATGAGGCGCTGCTTGAGGCGCATGCAAATCCCCGTATGGATCCTCTCGGGAACAAACTCACCTATGACCGTAATATGTTTTACATTAACGATCAGCCGATCTTCCTGTACTCCGGTGAGATACAGTACGCCCGAGTCCCCGAGTCGGAATGGGAAGATCGTATCATTAAGGCCAAGAACAGCGGTTTGAATTGCATCGCTACATACTTTTTCTGGAGCGCTATTGAGCCGGTCCCAGGAGTTTTCAATTTTTCAGGACGCTATGACATTCACCGGTTTGTCGATCTATGCCGCAAGCATGGGATGTTCGTCATTCTGCGGCTCGGCCCGATAGCAAACGGGGAGTTGCGCAACGGCGGCCTGCCGCAATGGGTTCGCGAGCGGATCCCCGGGAAGTGGAAGACAGAACTGTATCCAACCCCTGAATGGTATTTTGATGCTGTCAAAATATATTACGAAAAAATATGTCAGCAGGTCAGTGACTTTTTCCCTTCGCGCGGAGGGAACGTCGTGATGGTGCAAATTGATAACGAAACGCACGTTCCCTGGCTGTGGGGCAAGCCGGAAACCAAGGCGGCGGCACAGGACACGATCAACCGTCTTACGCAGCTCGCACGGGATGCAGGCTTTGAGGGTCCGTTTGCCTGTACCGGCTGGCTGGCCGCTACGGGTGTCATCCCCGATGGGGTGTTGCCGTTGACCGGATTTTATCCGCTTAAAAACTGGGTGCCGTTCGAGACCCAGAAACTCGGCAGTTTAGCCATTCGCGACGCGAGTAACTTCCATTTCAAGAACCCCCCGGTCGATCCGTCCGCCCAGCCTTTTTTTGCCATTGAAAATCAGGGAGGCTGCGGCTACTACTCTGTGACACCCGACAGTTTTGCCGCCGCATTTACTGCCTGTGATATCGCCCGCGGTATCAACGGAACAAGTTACTATATTTTTTCCGGAGGCACGAACCCCCGCCCTTACCCCGGACCGTACGACAACTTGTATCACGGCGAAGAGGGCCTGTGCCATCCGGATACCTTACGCATGTCCTATGACTTTGGCGCGCCACTGGGAGAATTCCAGCAAACCAGAGAGTCTGTGAACTTCATTCGCCGCCTCGGTCTTTTTCTGACCAGTTTCGGCGATACAGTGCAGCGTACGCGCTATATCGAGCCTGTCATTCCGGAAGTGAGGATTCTCGGGGAGAGATTTCAGGCTGGTTTTCGCGGTGCCGGTAATTCGGGGTTTGTTTTCATCAACAGCTATAAACTGCCTGATGATCAGGCGACCGAGCCGCTCTCGATCGTCTGCCGGTCGGGTGATCGCACTGTTTCCTGGCCGAACCATTCGACGTTGCATGTCCGGCGGAACCATCCGGTGATACTGCCGTTCCGATTGAACATCGGAGGTGTGGCATTCCGCTACGCAACTGCATCACCGCTATGCCGGTTTTCCGGCATGGGCGCGGAGCATGCGGTTTTTTATGCAAACGAGAACGAACCTGCCGAATTTTTCTTCGACGGAATCAATGAAAACAGCATTGAGTTTCAGCACGGAGCAAAACTGTTTCCGCAGCCGGACGGCATGGCTGCGGTGGTGGACCCGACGGTTCCGGACAATCTGGTCGTAATCCGGCGCGCCGGTAAACCGCCGTTGTGCATCAAGGTTCTCACGGAACGTGATTCACTTCGAGCCTACCGGCTTGATGGCCTGTCGAACCACCTGATACTCACCGATCTCATACCACTTGACCTTCGTGAAGGCGAGTTGCGGTTTGAATACACGGAGGAGCATGGCCGAAAAGGGGAAATTGCATTGTATCCCGCCAAAGATTTTGGCCCGGGCCGGTATCAAAACCAATGGACCCGGCAGACCGTGGCACTGCGCCCTGAACCGGCTGCGGTTGCTTTCAGCCCGTCCGGCGACGGCAGTTACCGTGCGTTGATTGATCCTCGCACCATTCCTGCCGACGCGAAGGAACTCTGGATCACAACGACCCCGCTTACCGCTTTTTACGGGGCGGAGTTTTATGTCGATGGCCTGCTCGGCTCAGACACTTACTATCGTCGTGAGGTAAGCGGCGCGTTTGCTCCGTGGACTTTCGGCGTGAAACGCTTTCTGCAGGCCAACAGATGCCAGTGGGTCGTACAGCAGCAGGCGGATGGGAAACACATCCGTTTATTGAACAAG
>JBAWXO010000066.1:0-8231 GCA_037144035.1 Kiritimatiellales bacterium | reverse complement strand
AAGTAGCGTAAAATCGCCAAGCACCGTTTGCAGAAACGGAACCTGAACTTCCAGGCTGTGTTCCTGCGCGTGCGCCGCGTCGCTGATTTGAACAAAGTTCGGCCGTGCGACAGAAACTTCGCCCAGCGGAGTGCGCCACGCCGGAGCGCTGGAGGCCGCCAGTCCGCGCAGTGCCACGCGGTGCGACGGACCGATCAGCACGACGCGCAAAATATTTTCAGGATTGATCCGCTTATAAACGCTGGCGGCAATCGGGCCGGAATAAATATAACCGGCGTGCGGCGCGACAATCGCTTTCGGATGCGCTCCCGGCTTCGCCTCCGCCAGAAAACCTTCGATCATCCGGCGCAGTTCGGCAGGATCAGCCGGATAAAACATTCCCGCCACGGCGGGCTCTCTGATCATCCCTCTCATGTCGTTATGTTACTCACGGACATCCGCATTACAAGACCGGGAATTTGTTCATCACAAAGGTAGGGACAGACCGCCGGGCTGTCCGCACGCACGCCAAGCCACCGAATACCGTGCGGCGCGCTCGGCGATCGCGCCCTACCCAACATCGCCGGAAAGTTCGACAGAACTTCCAGCCAGAGTTATTATCCCGCCATGAAAACGGCGCGCTACTGGCATTTAGGGGACGACGGGCTGATCGAATGCGACCTTTGCCCGCGCCACTGCCACATCGCGGACGGAAAACACGGCGTCTGCCTTGTCCGGCAGCGGGTCGGCGACGAGCTGATCGCCGCCTCATACGGTCTCATCTGCGGACTGGCGGTTGATCCGATTGAGAAAAAACCGCTCTACCATTTTCTGCCCGGCTCCAGCGTGCTGTCGTTCGGAACCGTCGGTTGTAATCTGCTATGTGAATTCTGTCAGAACCACCACTTAAGCCGCGCCCCCAAACTCGAAGGAACCCGCATGACATCGGAAGAGATTGCCGAAGCGGCAATCCGGTACGGCTGTGAAAGCGTGGCGTTCACCTACAACGAGCCGATCGTCTTTCTGGAGTTTGCCGTGGATACCGCCAAGGCCTGTCATGCGCACGGACTTAAAACCGTCGCCGTCACCAACGGCTGGATCGAGCCGGAGCCGCGCAAAGAATTTTATGCGCACATGGACGCCGCCAACGTCGACTTGAAAGCCTTCACCGACCGCTTCTATCAAAAGCTGTGCGGCGCGACGCTTCAGCCAGTGCTTGATACGCTGGTTTACATTCAGAAAGAAACCGACGTTCACCTCGAAGTGACGACGCTCTTGATTCCCGGACAAAATGATTCGCCCGCCGAAATTGACGCCATGACCAAATGGGCGGTTACAAACCTTGGAACGGAAGTTCCGTGGCACTTCAGCGCGTACCGTCCGACCCGCGAATGGAACGAAGCTCCGCCGACGCCGCTGGAAAGTCTGCTGCAGGCCAAGAGCATCGCGGAACACAACGGCTTGAAACACGTCCACCTCGGCAACGTCCACAGCGCCATTTAATTCCCGCGACGTTTAAGAATGCCATCGAGCATTCCGCCGGGCGCGCAATAGGGAATCCATAAACGATCTGCTTGTCGCATCACGAATTCATTGCGGCGGCAAGCGGCATCAAGTGAAGCATCGGCTCCGGATGTTTCAACAACCAATAGACGGTTCTCTTTCAGGGCTTCAGCAAACGGTAACAGAGATGCTTCAGCGATGGGCCACGCCGGGCAATAAATAATACGGGCACCGCGAGTCAGCAGCGTTTTAAAAATCTCCTTCTCCGGCGGAGAATGAAACCCGCTCATATAGACCGCTTCGTCATCAACGGGCGGCAAACAATTCACACCGGAAGGAACCGTTCTCGAACACAGGATTCCAGTCTTTGGAAAATTCCATAACGACGGATTGCCCGCCGCGCGCACGGAACCGTCCTCCACCGGCAGAACAAATGGCGTCTTCCATGGATTCATGCGAATATAAACGCGGATGCGCTCCAGCTCTTCGGCATCACGGATAATCCGCTCATGATAATTCCGATGCCATATCCGCATCGTACGGGCAGGATTCATCCCGTCCCTGCGAATGCGCCGCGACACGGCGGCCTTGAATGCACCAACCACATCGCCCAGCGCCACACCGCGATCCAGCCGGATCAGCGCATGAAAATGATCGGGCATCACCACAAACTCATCCAAATGAACCTGCTTTCGCAACAGCGCCGTGCGCCGCCATTCCTCCACGATGATTTTCCGCAGTACGGGCGACATACATGTCGCCCCTTCATTGATAAATCCCGATGCGCGCAGACCGTGATAAAATACATTCCGCCGCCGGAATAATCATGCCGCTTCAGACGGATCGACCGCCGATGATGCTTTTCAGGATCGTAACTTCCAACCATTGGAATGTTCTTACAAAAAACTTCCAAGGTTTGGAAACAAAAATCACCGGGCACAGCGGCTTACAGCACATCTCGAAACTTGCCTCGCGCATAACGATTGGGCTACTGTCTGCGCCCAAGGAAAAACAAATTATGGATTTTTCACCCGCACGCTACAAAACCATGATCTACAACCGCGCCGGCCGCACCGGGCTTAAACTCCCGGCCATCTCCATCGGACTGTGGCAGAACTTCGGGGCCAACGACCCTTTCGAGAACCAACGGCAGATGCTGCGAACGGCGTTCGATCTGGGCATTACCAATTTCGATCTGGCCGACCTCTACGCCCGCGGCGCGGCTGAAATCACGGTCGGCAAGCTCCTCAAAACGGACTTCCGCGATCATCGCGACGAACTCATCATTTCCACCAAAGCGGGTTGTCAGATGTGGGACGGGCCTTACGGCACGCGGGGCTCGCGCAAACACATGATCGCCGCGCTCGACCAAAGCCTGAGGCGTCTCCAGCTAGATTACGTGGATATTTTCTACAACCACCGCCCCGATCCGGCCGAACCGCTCGAAGAAACCGCCGAAGCGCTGGCCGACGCGGTTCGTCAGGGCAAAGCGCTGTATGTGGCCATTTCAAATTATTTCGGTGAAGCCTCGCGCCGCATGATCTCGCTGCTGCGTGAATCGAAAACTCCCTGCGTAATTAACCAAGTCCGGTTCAACATGTTCGACCGGATGGCCGAAACGTCGGGCGAATTCCGCGAACTGGAAAAAGATGGAGTCGGATCCATGCTGTACAGCCCGCTCGCGCAAGGTCTGCTCTCCGGACGTTACCTGAACGGAATTCCGGCTGACTCCCGCGCCGGGAAACCGGGCGCATCCTTTAGTGCCGACCAGATTTCCGAAACCCTGCTGACCAAAGTGCGCTCGCTCAATGAGATCGCCGCGGAACGCGGACAAAGCCTCGCGCAGATGGCGCTTTGCTGGAACCTCAGCTTTACTTCGGTGACATCCGTTTTGATTGGCGCCAGCCATCCGGAACAGATTACCGAAAATGTCGCCGCGCTCGAAAAGCCAACCTTTTCTGAGGACGAACTCCGGCGCATCGAAGAAGTGCTGGCCAAGCCATAACAACAGAAAAGCGCCCCGGTTACCCGGGGCGCTCTTTTTAACAGACGTTCAGCCTGTTATTTGGCGCAGTTGCAGGTTTCGCATTTGCAGCAGGCGCAAGGCGCGCATTTGCACGCTTCACATTTGCAGCAACTCTTGCATTTTTCCTGCACCGGTGCGGCCAGCGCGGTGCCCATCAGGGTCATCGCGACTAATGCTGTCATCAGAATCGTTTTCATAATTTCTCCTTTTTAGATTTCAACGTTTTGAAACACCAACAGTTGAATCAGGAGAAAATGGGCGGACGCAGAAGCGGAGAATCGGTTCGCCCGACATACAGCGTGTCGGAAACGGTTATCCATCCGGAAAGAGAAAGCGTAAAACTGAAAGAGGATTCAACGGGCAGCGCGGAAAGCGCCGGCGCAGTTTGCACGCGGCCGCAATTCTGCGATTTTTTTTGAGCACAGCTATCACACTGACACGCCGCGCTGGCGATATGCGCCTTCGCCGGCGGACAGCAACAGCACGACGCTTCAGAAACCGTGGTCTGATGCCGACTATCCTGTTCCGCCTTCACAAACGGAGTCACGGCCAGCAAGACCAGAGCGAGAACCACTGAACCCCATTTTTTCATCGGAAATATCTTTTATTTCTGCGGTGTTTTTTCGATCTCCACACCTTCGGCTTTCAACTTCGCGATGTATTTCGCCGGATCGGCTTTAACCGCTTTAACACAACCGCCACAGCAGACGTAAATGCGGTAGCCGTCTGCATCCACATACAGCTTCGGATTAACCGCCTGCCCTGCCATAGCCGGACAGGTTGCCTGCGGCTTGCCTTCGGCATAAACAAATGCCGCCGCAATCAGCATCAGCGCTATCAGCATACTCTTCTTCATGGTCCCCTCCTTTTTTACCGGGCGATTACATGGAATCGCCCTTACCTCAATACTGCTTCTTCATCACACGCAACAGTTCGTCCATTTTTTCGTCGGCTTCCTTCTGGGAGCCTGACTCAAAAGCGTCACTGACGCAGTGATGCATGTGTTTTTTAAGGATCTGCATCTCGACCGAGCGCAAAGCGGAGCGGACGGCTTGTATCTGGGTGACGATGTCGATGCAGTATTTCTTTTCTTCGACCATCTTCCGGACTCCCTGCACCTGCCCGGCAATCCGCGACAGCCGGTTGAGTGTTTCCTCGTGTGTGGCGACCTTTACTACCTTTTTCATACCTCCTTAATATACCCCCAACCGGTATATGTCAACAAAAGAAACCAAAATGGTCGGGTTTAGTCAAACAGCTCGACGGGCATTGTAAAGCACAGTAAAAGGAAGGCATGAAAAAAGAGATCATCCGCACGTCAAATGCCCCCGAACAGGTCGGCCCCTATTCCCAGGCCGTCAAAGCCGGCGACACGCTCTACTGTTCCGGCCAGATTCCGCTGAATCCAATCACCGGCACGATCCCGGCGGGAATCGAAGCGCAGACGCGGCAGGTTCTCGAAAACCTGAAAGCCGTCCTGAAGGCTGGCGGCGCGGATTTTTCAAACGTCGTCAAAACCACCGTCTTTCTGAAAGACATGAACGACTTCCCCGCCATGAACACCATCTACGGATCAGTTTTCACCGAAGCGACGCCTGCCCGTTCAACTGTGCAGGTTGCCCGGCTACCCAAAGATGTCCTCATTGAAATCGACGCCATCGCCGCGCTTTAACTCATGAAAGCCGACGAACTAAAAAAGATATTCCGCTGTTACGGACATTTCTACCGTCTGCACGTCGAAGGAATTGAGCCGCAGCTTTGCCGCAGCGTGCTGGAGATTACTTCTCTTCCGCGCGAAGCCGTCGGCGCCGGAACCGATCCGGACGATCTGTTCAGCAACCAAACGCCTTTACCGTTTAAATGGTCATCCGAGCTTAACACGACCCACCCCGCCCTAACGGGCACCCCTCCGGAGGAGGGGAATTCTAAAGTTCCCCTCCTCCGGAGGGGTGCCCGGAGCGCAGTGACGGACGGGGTGGGTTATACTGAATCTAAATCACCAGCTGCTCTGGAAGAAAAATTAAACCTTCCCGACGCGGTGGTGATTATGATGAACCCCGGTTCGTCACGTCCGATCGAAGCAGGCGACACCGACAGTCTGCTGACGATGCCCCTGCCCACCGGATTCCAAAAACCGCTGGTGCTGACGCAGCCGGACAACACGCAATATCAGATTATGCGCATTATGGTTTCCAGAGATTGGAAACATGTCCGTGTGCTGAATATCTCCGACCTGCGCGATCCGAAGAGTCCGAGCTTTATTGCCAAGACAAAAGTCCTTTCCGAACTCTCCGGCGGCGACAGGCATAGCCTATTTTCAGAGGCCCGCTCTGCCGAGCGGGCGAATATGCTCAAACGGAAACCGGGTGCGCCGTTCATTCTCGGCTGGGGACAGGATGCCGGTTTGATTCCGCTGGCGAAACAATGCCTGAGTCGCATCGAAGGCGAAAAGATTATTGCTGTCCCCGCCGGAAACGATCCGGCGCTGACCGCTCATCCCAGCCCCATGTTGCAGCGGAAGAAGGAAGAATGGCTCGACGCGATTCTGGCGGCGACGGCATAATGAAGCCCGATTTATGATTTCTCATAACCTCATTCCGGATCGGATCGCGAGTGCCCTGAGGCAATTTCCGCCTTTCTCCATGTTTGAAGAGGCGGCGGTTGTCAAACTGGCCCGCACCGCAAAAGTTCAAGTTCTGACCAAAGATGATCCGGTCTGGAAACAAGGCGACCCGCCCGGCGATGAGGTTCTGTTTCTCGCCCGCGGACGGGTTGAATATTTCTACCAGACCAGCGACCGCAATGAGCTGATTGATGTGCGCGATGTCGGCGATATTCTCGGGCTGTCGGCTCTGCACGAGGGCGAGCCGTATCGCGTGACGGCACTGGCTGCGGAAGATTCGATTCTCTATGCGCTCTCCTGGCCGCTGGTTCGTGAACTGCTCAAAACCAACGATCAGGCTCGCTATTATGTGCGCCGCCATCTTTTCTGGGGAACCCGTGTCGGGCGTTCCATTCCCGACTCCGGGCTCGAATCCACCGGCGGGACATCCAATGTGCTGGAAGCCCACTTGAAGGGTGCGCATACGATTACGCCCCGCCCGCCGGAACGTCTGCTCTGCTGTCCTCCGGAAACCCCGATTCGCGAAGCGGCAAAAATGATGGCCGTAAGACGGATCCCCTCCATTCTGATTACCGACAGCACCCGCCGGCCGGTCGGCATTGTCACCAGCAGCGATGTGATCGAAGAAGTGGTTGTCAAGGGAACGGACAGCTCCCTGCCGGTCTCGAACATTATGTCCGCTCCGGTTATCACGGTCGCTCAAAATTCCAGCATAACCGCCGCCACGCTGATTATGCTTCGCAAACGAATCGGTCAGGTTTGTGTGACCGAAGATGGAACCGCCAATACGGCCGCGCTGGATGTCTGCACACAGAAAGACCTGCTGACGCAGAGCGGACGCCATCCGGCCGGCTTTATTCACGAAATCCGTCGGGCCCGTTCACCCGCGCGTTTCCGCGAAATCTGCGATGATATCGAAAAAATGGCGCTCACCTATCTCGAAGCCGGAATCTCCGGCCTGCTGCTGGGGGAAATCTGTGCCGAGCTGTACGATGAACTGGTCAGCCAGATGATCAATATCTCGCTGGCCGAAATGACGGACGAGGGAATTGGTCTTCTCCACATTCCGTGGGCATGGATTGCGGTCGGCAGTGACGGACGGCGCGAACAGGTGCTCCGCACCGATATGGACAACGCACTGATTTTTGCGTCGGCCGGCAACCCGAAGCAGGATGAAAAAAACCGCGGCTTTTTCCTGAAGCTGGCAAACCGTGTAGTCAATATGCTGGTTCATGCGGGATTCGCCCGCTGTCAGGGCGGTGTAATGGCCTCTAATCCAAACTGGTGCAAGACCGATGCGGAGTGGATCGCTGAGTTAAAAAACACCGATATGATAATAGACGGGACACGGCTATTGAGGGCTTTAATTCTGTATGACCTGCGCTATGTCGCAGGCGATCAAGCCCTTTGCGAGTCGGTTCGTCAGACCGTTTTCCAGGCCGTCGGAGGAAACGCATTTATTCAGAGGCGTATGGCTGAAATGATTGTGGAGACACCGCCGCCCTTGAACTTTTTCGGTAAATTTGTGGTCGAGAAAAAAGGCGGCAACGAAGGTGAGTTTGACATTAAAGCGCGCGGGCTGACGCCGCTGCGGGACGCCGCCCGGCTTTTCGCTCTGCACTTCGATCTCCGGCAGCACTACTCCACCGGCGGGCGCTGGCTGGAACTGGCCTCAACTCATGCGGAAATGAAAGAGCTGGCCAGTCTGGCCCGCGAAGGATACGACCTGCTGCTGCGTATCCGCACACTCACCGGCCTTCAGCGCGGCGACGCCGGACGTTTCATTAATCCGGCAGCTCTGACCCAGCTCCAGCGCGGACAGCTGGTTAACGTGTTCGATGTGCAGCGGATGGTTCAGGCTGCGGTCCGTTTCAGGTTCCAACTGGATGCGCGCAACACATGATCCCCTTTTTCCATAAATCTGAATCTCCGCTGATTCAGAACTATCTCGCTGCAACCAAAGGCAGATGCCCCCGGAAAACACCGTTGAAGGAAACCCGCTTTGTCGTGCTCGACACAGAAACCAGCGGGCTTGAAGTCGGAACAGACCGGATTCTCTCCGTTGCGCTCTTCGAGATTATCAATGGACAGATCGATATG
>JBAWXO010000065.1:0-8245 GCA_037144035.1 Kiritimatiellales bacterium | reverse complement strand
TGCTAGGATGAAAACCTAGAGTCCTAACCGCTGAACGAAGGGGTCAGCGAAAAAGTGAGGGCGTAAGATAGCAGACCCGCGCAGCCGGGCAACATAAAATAACGGTTTTTTGGTCTGTTCTTTTCAAATACGCATTGGCATTCTCCCTCCCTGTTCCCGGGGTGCCCGCCTGCCTTTCGGCAGGAAGTACGAATATCGAATCCCGAATTTCAAATGGTTTGAAATTTTATCATTTGAATTTCCGGTTTGTTTCGAGCTTCGTTTTTCGGATTTGTCCGAGGTGCTGAGATAATACCCGCTGAACCTGATCCGGCTAATACCGGCGAAAGGGAGTGACAACAAAACTCCCTCAAAAAGAATGGATCGGTGGAATATCGGATTGATGGAGTATTGACCGGAGATCATCTGGCGTAAAATCGCGCGCCAGGAGCCTCTTTCCAATAATCCATTACTCCTGCACTCTATTACTCCATTCATAAAAACGGGGGTTTTATGTTTCTGACTGTGAACGGCGAAAAATATGAGCACGGCGGCGACGGAACCGTCCCCGCGCTGCTCGCAGAACTTGGTGCAACGCCGGAACATACCGCCGTGACCGTGAACGGTGAGCTGGTTTTTTCAAAACAGTGGAAAACTTTTAAACTCAACGCTGGCGATGCCGTCGAAGTACTTACGTTCGTCGGAGGAGGGTGAGAGAAAGATGAAATATGAAAGATGAACAAACCTCTCTAAATCTCGGCGGATACAAATTTGAGTCGCGGCTGATTCTCGGAACCGGAAAGTTTTCTGACGCCGCAACGATGATGAAAGCCATTGAGGCCTCCGGCGCGGAACTGGTGACGGTTGCGGTGCGCCGTTTTAACCGCGAAAAACCATCCGACGATCTTTGCGCCCCGCTGGCAAAACTAAAAAGCATTACGCTGATGCCCAATACCTCCGGCGCGATGAATGCCAAGGAAGCCGTCCGCGCCGCACAGCTCGGTCGCGAATTGAGCGGCAGTCCGTTCGTCAAAGTTGAAATCCATCCCAACCCGCACCACCTGATGCCCGATGCGATCGAAACGTATCTCGCCGCTAAAGAACTGGCCGCCGACGGTTTTATCGTTCTGCCCTACATTCCCGCCGACCCCGTGCTCGCCAAAAAACTGGAGGACGTCGGCTGCGCGGCCGTTATGCCACTCGGCGCGGCGATCGGCAGCGGCGGCGGACTTTCTACGGCAGAAATGATCAAGCTGATCATCCGCGACAGCACTATTCCCGTCATCGTCGACGCCGGACTGCGTGCGCCATCCGAAGCGGCCCGCGCCATGGAAATGGGCTGCGATGCTGTGCTGGTCAACTCGGCCATCGCCGCCGCCAAAGATCCGGTCGCCATGGCCCGCGCGTTCGCGCTTGGTGTTGGAACCGGATTTGCCGCGCGGCAGGCGGGCCTCATGCCAAAAAGCGATGCGGCTGTGGCAACGAGTCCATTAACTTCCTTTTTAAAATAGGTCCTATGGGACTTATTCGTCCTATGAACAAACTACCCACGTGGCTGAACCCTGAACCTTGGCTGAAACACACCGTTTCGGCGCAGGAGGTCGAGCGCGCGCTCGGCGCGGAGTCGCCGGACGAATCCACGCTGGCCGCGCTGCTTTCGCCCGCGGCGGTTGATTTTCTGGAGCCGATGGCGACGCGGACACAAGCGCTGACGCGGCGCCACTTCGGCCGCACCGTTCAGCTTTACGTTCCGCTTTATCTTTCCAGTCATTGCTCCGGCGGCTGCGCTTACTGCGGGTTCGCCGCCGATCGCCGCACGGATCGGCACGCGCTGGATTTTTCTGCCGTTGAAAAAGAGCTGGATGCAATCCACGCGATGGGATTTGAAGAAGTTCTATTGCTGACCGGCGAGCGTTCGTCGCAGGCTGACCTCGACTATTTGCGCGAATGTGTCCGGCTGGCCGCGCGCCGTTTTCATCATGTCGCGATCGAAGTTTTCCCGATGGCGGAAGAGGAATACCGCTCGCTGGCGGAGGCCGGATGCACCGGCGTGACGCTCTATCAGGAAACGTATCATCCGGAGACCTACGACCGGATGCATCGCTGGGGCCCGAAAAAAGATTTTTTCCAACGCTTGGACGCGCCGTCGCGCGCGCTGGCAGGCGGACTGCGCTTTGCCGGACTCGGCGCATTGCTCGGCCTCGCCGATCCGCGTTACGACATGCTCGCGCTCTACCGCCACGTCCGCCATCTGCAGAAAATGCACTGGCAGGCGGGGCTGACCGTCTCGTTTCCGCGCATCCGCCACGAGGCGGGCGGATTTGTCCCTCCGCATCCGGTCGATGAAAAAATGCTCGCGCAGATTATTTTCGCGTTTCGCATCTGTCTGCCCGATGTGCCGCTGGTGCTTTCCACCCGCGAAGGGGCCGCCTTCCGCGACGGTATGGCCGGACTGGGCATTAACAAAATGAGCATTGCCAGCAAAACCACCGTTGGCGGCTACGGTAGCGAAGGTTCTAAAGAAGGCCAGTTTGATGTCAGCGACGCCCGCGGCCTCGACGAATTCTGCGCGATGCTGCGCGGCAAGGAACTGGACCCGGTCTTCAAAAACTGGGACGGCGTTTACCGTCTCACGGCCTGAACATGAAATAGCGAGGAGCCATTGATGTCCGGCGGGCGGAGTAATCCGCCTGCGAGCGGCATTAAAACTCGATCTGCATGCCCATTTCGACGACGCGGTTGGCGGGCAGGCCGAAAAAGGCCGTGGCCGATTGTGCGTTGCGTGACATGAGCACAAAGAGATGTTTTCTCCACATGGCCATTCCTTTGGCCGACGTTCTCACCAGCGTTTCGCGGCTTAAGACGAAGGTGCAGGACGTCGGAGCCAGGTCGAGACCGAGGGCGTGGCAACCGCAAAAGATTTCTCCGATAGCGGCTTTTTCCATAAAGCCGTAGCGGGCGATGACCCGGTGAAACCCGTCGGTCAGCGTTTCTACCTGCACCCGCGCGGCGGGATCCACATAAGGTTCATCGACGGCGAGTATGGTGAGCAGGATCACGCGCTCATGCACGGAGCGGTTGAGTTTGAAGTTGTGGAGCAGGGCCAGCGGGGTGCCGAGGAGATTGCCGTACATATAGACGGCCGTGCCGGGCACCCGCACCGCATGGCCCAGACTCAGATCGTCGAGGAATGTTTCCAGCGGCAGCAGGCCTTCTTTCATGTGCCGGCCGAGCAAACGACGGCCCGTTCGCCACGTGGTCATCACGGCCAGGAAGCCGGCGGCGACCACCAGCGGGAGCCAGCCACCGCGCCAGATTTTCAGGGCGTTGGCGGCGAAGAACAGAATTTCCACCAGGAGCAGACCTGTGCATAACGCGCCGATGCCCAGCACATTCCAGCCCCAGCGTTTCCGTGCCACGATGAAGAGCAGCACGGTGGTGGCGATCATGGTCAGCGTGACGGCGACACCGTAAGCTGAGGCTAGGTTGCTGGAGGAGCGGAAGCCGAGCACTAGTGCGAGGCAGCAGACGAGCAGGAAGCCGTTGATGGTCGGCAGGTAAACCTGGCCGCGCTGTTCGGACGAAGTGTGGCGGATTTCCATACGGGGGAGATAGCCCATTTGAATCGCCTGCATGGTCAGAGAAAACGCGCCGGAGATGAGCGCCTGCGAAGCGATGACCGAAGCGGCCGTGGCGAGCGCGACGAGCGGGTAGAGCGCCCAGCCGGGAGCGAGCATGAAAAAGGGGTTGGCCAGGGTCTCCGGCTGTTTCAGGATCAGCGCACCCTGTCCGAAGTAATTCAGGGCCAGAGCCGGAAATGCGATGAGGAACCATCCCAGCCGGATGGGGCGGGGACCGAAGTGACCGAGGTCGGCATAAAGCGCCTCCGCGCCGGTCACCGCCAGAAATACCGCGCCCATAACCACGAAGCCGATTTTTCCGCTGTGCAGAAGAAATTCAATGCCGTACCAGGGCGAGAGTGCGGCCAGCACCTCGGGGGCCATCACGATGCCGCGCAGACCGAGCAGCCCGATGACAATGAACCAGATCAGCATCACTGGCCCGAACACTCCGCCGACTTTGCCGGTTCCCTTATGTTGCACGGCGAAGATGGCGATCAGAATGCCCAGGCTCAGGGGAATAATCCACGGTTCAAAAAAAGGTGTAGCTACGTTTAAACCTTCCACCGCGCCGAGCACAGTAATGCAAGGGGTGATCATGCCGTCGCCGTAGAGCAGGCTGGCACCCAGCAGAGCGGTCATCACCAGAATGGTCCGTCGCTTCCCCTGTCCGGCTTCATCGGCACGGGTCAGAGCGAACAGCGCCAGAATGCCGCCTTCGCCGTGATTATCGGCCCGCAGAACGAACGATACATATTTCAAACAAACGATCAGGATCAGCGTCCAGATGACCAGTGAAAGCACGCCGAGCACATGCGGTGCGGTGGGGGTCAATCCATGGGCTCCGTGAAAACACTCGCGTAAAGCGTACAGCGGACTGGTGCCGATGTCGCCGAACACCACGCCCAGCGCACACACGACCAAGCCAGCTGTTTTGGGGCGGTTCATGCAGCCAGCAAACTGAAAATTTCGTCGGAGGTGGCAGCGTTCAGCAGCTTTGCGCGCAACTCCGGCCGGCTCAGCAATTTGCTGATTTCCGCCAGAAACTGAATATGTGGCCCTGCGCGGTTTTCCGGAGAAAGCGTCATGATGAAAATATGAGAAGGCATGCCGTCCATGGCGGCGAAGTCAACGCCGGTGCGGTGAATGGCGATGGCGGCAACCAGTTGATTCGTGGCGTCTGTTTTCCCGTGCGGGATCGCCACACCGTTTTGCATGCCGGTGGACATCTTCGCCTCGCGGGCCAGTACGGCCTGTACGGCTGTTTCGCGGCCGGTGAGTTTTCCGGAGGCGGCCATAAAGGCGATTATCTCTTCAATAACACCCTGCTTAGTGTCGGCTCTCAGCTCCGGCAGGATCGCATTTCTAGTAAGAATCTTCTGTAGATTCATGAGTAGGAGTTCCTGATACAAAAATAGGATGACATTCTGCTCTTCAGCAGAAGACGGTCAATGAAAAATCAGGACAAAAAAACAGAAACAAATTGACGTGAAATAGGCGTTGGTATAAACCCATCGTGGTTTTCTATTTTTTTGATAGGGAGAAGCCTGTAAACGGCTCGTGAATTCGCCGTGTAAGTAGCGCTTTTGCCGGAAGGAATCGGTCATGGCTAATGAAGTTTTAAAGAGCGGTCTGGACCCCGCCTGTATCCGGGTTGAGTTAAACTCAACCCGGAGGGACGAAGCCATTCGCGAACTCATCGGTCTGATCCACGCAAAACATCGTTTGCGCAATCAGGAAGACGCCATAAACGTGGTGATGGAACGCGAGCAGAAGATGAGCACCAGTCTGGAAAACGGCATTGCCGTTCCTCACGGGAAGTCCGCTTCAATTGACCGGCTTCTGGTGGCGGTCGGGCTGAAGCAAAAAGGCATCGATTTCAAAAGCGCCGACGGCCAGCCCTCGAAAATCATCATTTTAATCCTGTCGTCCGCAACGCAGGCCGGGCCGCATATGCGCTGCCTGGCCGAGATCGGGCGGCTATTACAGTCGGAAGCCAACCGCAAAAAAATTCTAGCAGCAAAGGATGCGGAGACCGTCTTTAAGATCATGACGGACTCCGGCCTTTAACCCATGCAAAAAAAAACATCCATTCGGTCTTGCATGACCGGTTTAAAACCGGCCGGCCGCTGGATGTGCGCGCTCCTTCTTACATTTGTGTTTTGCGCTACCGATTTGTCGGTTGCGGACGCCGCCGGGAGCGGGCCGGAAACGGTCGCAGAGTGTTCGGTTGCTGCAGAAAGGCCCTCCGCAGAAGGGGGCGGAGAACACTTGGCCGCTCCGGTAATTTTTACGGCCGCCGGCGTGCCGATTACCAATTCGATGATTACCGGCTGGTTCGGCGCGCTAATTCTGGTTGCTGTCTCGGTACGGTTTCGTCAGCAGGTGCGGGCCGGACGCAACACCATGTTTACCGGTGTTGTCGAATCGCTCGTAATCTTCCTGCACGGCTTTTTGACCAATATTATGGGGGCAAAGCTGGCGGAAAAAACATTCTGGCTGCTGGGGTCATTTTTCATTCTTATTCTCTGCTCTAATGTGCTGGGACTGTTTCCAGGCATTGGAAGTATCGGCTGGGGACAGGAGACGGAACACATGTTTAAAGTAACACAGCCGTTATTCCGCGGGGTGAATGCCGACCTCAATACCACGCTGGCGCTGGGCGCGCTGTTTTTTCTCTTCTGGTTTATCTGGGCGTGGAAAGAAAACGGGCCGGGCGGGTTTATAAAACATATTTTTGGAGTCCAGGGGGACGCTACGGGGGTGATGCATTTCGTGATGGTTGTGGTGTTTCTGGCGGTCGGATTGCTCGAAATTTTATCCATCATCATTCGCCCTTTTTCACTGGCGGTCCGGTTATATGGCAATATTTTTGCCGGCGAGGTGATGTTGGATACCATGTTGCATAAGATCCCCGCGCTCGGCTGGCTACTGCCGGTTCCGTTTTATCTGATGGAAGTGCTGGTCGGGATCATCCAGGCGCTGGTCTTTACATTGCTTTCCGCCGTTTTTATTATGTTGATTTGCAGTCATGAGGGGGCCGGGGAGCATCCGGAGCGGAAGGCCGGCCCGGATACACAACAACATTAACCTGAAAGAGGAGAAAAAATGGATCCATCAATTCATATCGGAGTTGCGGCCGCTGGCGGCGCGATCGGCGTTGGTCTGATCGGACTGGGTGCGGTATTGGCCGTGGGCCGGAATCCCGGCGCGAGCGCTAAAATCATGGTGCAGGCGATTCTGGCAATTGCCTTCGCCGAAGCCTGTGTGTTCTACGCCATCTTCCTGAAATAAGCGCGTGGCGGACGGAGCATTATGAGCACATGGTTCATGCAGGCCGGAGATGGGTTGGTTAACGGCGCGGCGGGCTTGCCCTTGCTGGCGGCCATCGAAAACCCGCTGCCGAAATTCGGCGTTAACTGGTCCGATTTCATCTCGCAGGCCGTCGCCTTTCTGATCATCGCCTGGATTTTGAATAAGTTTGTATTCAAGACGGTGATGAAGATGGTGGCGGACCGGCGCAGGGAGGCGGAGGAGGCGGCAGCCAACAATGAGCGGGCCCATCGCGAACTTCAGGCCGTCGAAGAGGCGCGCAAAGAGGTTTTGCACAAAGCGCATGAGCAGGCCGAGCAGGTTGTTTCCACAGCCAAAGCCAACGTGGCCGAACTGCTGGAACAGGAAAAAATCCGGTGTGAACTGGCGGGTAATGAAATGCTGGCCAAAGCGCGGGAGGACGCTCAGCTGGACCAAGCGCGTTTAAAAATGGAGCTTAGAGCTGAACTTGCGGCGTTAATTGTCAATCTCACCGCGAAGCTGGCGCAAATGAATCTCACCGCCGCAGACCGGGACCGGCTGCTGCAGGCGGCCATTAAAGAAATCGCTGCCGAACCTTCGCAGAAATAAACGGTTATGAAACTAACCCGCCAGCATCGCCGAAACGCACGCCTTCTCTGGCAATCCGTTTCTGTTAACGGCGTCCCCGACGCGAACCGCATCTGGGAGGCTGTTCAGACGGTCCGGCGGCTTGAGGGGCGAGCCGCCGAGGCGGTGTTGCGGTGTTTCGTGCAACGGCTGGAAGTTTATATTCGGGCGAACCGGATCGGTGTGGTCAGCTCGGACCGGCTTTCTGCCCAACAGCTGGAACGTCTCTCTGGGTTGTTCCGCGAAACTGAGGCGGCGAAAGCCGGAATCAATTTTTCCGTGGATCCTGCCGTTATCGGCGGGCTGCGGATTGAAAAGGGATATCAAGTGACAGACCTGACCATTGCGCGGCAATTGGCGGTTTTGCAGGACAGATTATTGAAGAACTGATTTTTCGGACGGAAAGGCTGGTTAATTTACTATGCAATCTATCGTGGCGGACATCGAACAGACTATTGCGCAATTCCATCCGGAAGCGCATAGCGAAGAGACTGGCAAGGTCATTGAGGTTGGCGACGGCGTGGCCCGGATTGAGGGGCTGCGCAATGTCCGGCTGAACGAAATGATCGACTTCGGCAATGGGGTAACAGGCCTGGTGCTGAACCTTGAGGAAAACAGTGTAGGCGCGGTGGTGCTGAGCGGCGCCGAAACTGTGCGCGAGGGACAAACCGTCCGCCTGACCGGACGACTGCTCGAAATCCCTTGCGGACGCGCCATGCTGGGCC